>JBAVHJ010000051.1:0-5390 GCA_049685715.1 Terriglobia bacterium
TGACCGGACAGCTTTTTTTCGATTCGAGTCACACTCCTTGCCAGGATGGATCGGAGATTCCGGGCGATCCTCGGCGGGTGTCGCTCTGGGAAATTCATCCTATCTACAGGTTTGACGTCTGCAATGCGGCTTCTTGTACCACTGAGACGGACTGGATTCCAGTCGATCAATGGCTGACTCAGAACCCGTAATGATTCACCTGTTCAGTTGGATCCAAGGGGCGGCAGACGATTGAAGCGGATAGGGGTTGTCTCATTCCGTTCTCCCTTTCAGCGACAAACGCATGATGGAGCCGCATCTCAATGCGGTTCACTTAAGCAGCATTTCGTCTTAAGAAGAGCCCAATCGAATGGAGAGTTTCGGCCCGGGTTTCCTTGGCTGAACGCTATGGAGATGAGACCCATGATGTTGCTGAAGGAAGGTGGATACCAATGAGAAGAGCGTGTGGGATGGCGCTGTTGCTGTGCTGTTTGATATCGGGTTGTGTCGCGTTCGCTCAAGAATCCGCCAAGTCCAAGATCGTCAGCTTTGGCGACTATGACTTTTCGCAATACGTGACTTCATCCGGACAGTCCCCCCAACAAATAACAAAGCTTGATAATAATGGCGAGCTTTTGCTGGCTTGCATCAAGGGAACAACGAGAGACCAGCTTCGGGCTTCAGGTGTTCGGTTCGTTGAAAGCCAGATCGAGCTGCTCAAGACATGGCGGTTGCTGGAGGAGGAGAGATCCGTTCTCAAAACAGCGCTACCTCTCCTTGATGCTCAGATGTCGGAGCGGCTGAGGGCGGCCACCAAAGCAGTGGTGCCCACGCTGAGTCGCCAACTCGAGCCCGATATCGTGAGGTTGGTTAATACCTTGAACGCCATGGGGAGGAAGAAGAACGCTTACACGATTCTCTTCTCTTATGTCCTGGACGACCTGGTTTGGGAACAATTCAGATCGCGAGGGTTGTTAGGACCACGGGAGATCACCGCCGAGACGCCTCTTTGGGCTGGCGAAGTGTGGGCAGTGTATCCGCCGCGCGCCTTCGCGATGGGAACAAATTCCGTTTCTGACAAGGGAGTTTCCCTGAAGGTAAACTGGACCGAGCGAGCCATCCCAAAGATGATGCCGTTCGTCGCTGACATAAAAACTTTCCTCCGGATGTTCGATGACTATGTTGAAAAGGGACGGGTGGAGGATGAGCACGCCCGAAAAGTCTTCGCCCCGTTTGACCTCTTCGATCAAACCGGGCGCTTCACTGTTCCGATCATCAAACCCGATGGCAGTGATCCCCTGTATCAGTTGAGACAAGAGATTGCGGGCCAGATCGCTCGAAGCGCACCCGATCTACTCAAGCTCAGCTCTCTAAGCAAAGAATTCGGCTTCCGTGATAACAAGCAGGCGCTGGTCATCGTGTACCACGAGTTAATGTGGGACTTGATGGACCAGTTAGAGAGCAAAGGGATAGTGCAAAAACCGGTCGCATTCGTAGCGACAGATAAAGCAAAGCAAGCAGACATTGCTGACTTGGTATTCATCGTGAGGAAAGCACCGTAAATCACCATCCCTGCTGAAGAGGTGGAGCGCTTAACAAATAGCTGGAGCTGACCGCCTGGGAGCGACCTAATACGAACGTCATTGAAAATGTTACAATATCGCGCATGATTCAACGTAGGGGCGCATAGCTATGCGCCCCTACCGCGAAGACTCCATAATTACCCCATGTAACTCTAATTCCAACGCTTGTATTGGTCATCACTCACCGGGGCTTGGGGAAAACGACATCTTAGCTCCAGCGTTAGGCAGACCCGCCATGAACTGGACGGAAGCAGATTTCGATCGACTCTCCTGGCACGACTGTCACATCTGGGGGATCGAACTTCGCGCCGGCGACCCTGACCATACGGACTGGACCAGCGATTTGGCGTTCGATATCGATTTCATTGTGGAATGGATTTGCGGCGTCGGCGAAGCTGGACAGTTCCGCGTGGCGCCGGCAACCCTCGTGTTCCACGGGGTCACGGATCCGAAGATTGCGATCGACTGGGGGCGGTCGGGCTTTCAGGTCTCGCTCCATCCGGCGTCGATCGATCATGTCGAGCGCGAGCTGATCCGGGATCAGAAGGTGTACCTCGACCGGCCGTATTATCGTTGGAGGATCCCGCTGAATTGGCCCGGCTCAAGCGAAATCACCTTTGGTGCCGTCGGCTTCACACAAACGCTGCGCGCGGAACCCGTCTTGACAGAAAAGCAATGCCTGTCGCTCAGCGAGAGGAACCGGCTCACAGGACGATGAACCCGGCGCGCATCCGGCCGATGCCAGGAACACGAGCGCCTGATGAGTAACCCGCCATACGATTTGAGGCTCCGCGGCGGGATCATCAAGATCCCAACGTCCCACGTTGGCGATGAAAAAGGATAATGGAGATGCGACCCCTTGACCCCATGTGATCCAATGAGTCCCATGTTAAACCCGATGAATGACAACAACGGACGCAAGGGGAAGACATTGAGAAGCATATTGCAGGAGTATCCGCCCTCCTAACGGCGGGTTAGGCGGATCGGATGTCAATGTTCCGCATATCAAACGGATTAATCTCATCAATGCTGGGTCTCGGTGGAGGGATGAATGTATGAAACAGATCAATGGATTTTTCCCGGCGGTCGTGATCGATAACATTGATCCCGATAACAGTGGACGCGTAAAAGTACGGATTGCAGAGGCAGGCGCATCAGGACAACCAGACTACGAAACATGGGCTCGTATTGCCACCCTGATGGCGGGCAACAACCGGGGCTCATGGTTCATCCCTGATGTGAACGACGAAGTCCTGGTTGCGTTTGAAGGAGGCACTGCGAGGCAGCCCTACGTCATTGGTGGGCTATGGAGCCAAACCAGCCCGCCACCGGAGAAGATGGACACGAACAACAATAAAAAGCTTCTGCGTTCCCGCAACGGCGTGAAGATTATCCTGAATGATCAAAACGGCCAGGAGAGTTTCATCGTCGAGACCCCAGGTGGCCAGAAGATCACCCTCAAGGACGGCCCCGGTGCGATCGAGATTACGGATAGCAATGGCAATTCAGTGAAACTCGAGACAAGCGGCATCTCCGTGACCGCCTCCGCGAAAGTCACCATCAATGCCAGCCAAGTAGAGGTCAATGCCGGCGCGGTCAGCGTGAATGCCGGCATGTCGAAATTCAGCGGAGTGGTGCAGTGCGACACGCTCATCAGCAACAGCGTTATCAGCGCCAGCTACACTCCCGGAGCGGGAAATATCCTGTAGTCATAGAGCCCCTTCGGTAGTAAAAGAGAGGCGGATTGGGAGTCAGGTCTTTTCAATTTTCAATTCCGATGAGTTGTAAGATCCAGACTACTCGAGGGATCTTCTCCAAAGCAAAATGAAAATTGAAAAGATTTGACCCTGGGCATTTTTACTCTGGATCAAAAATGATCATCTCTCATTTGATTGTTGCGCTTCTATTGTTTGGATTTCCTATCTGGGATTTTTGGGAAGCGCGTCAATTGCGCGAATCCGCTCACCCGCAGGTAAAAATTCGGAGTTATCTACGCATTATCACCGGGCTGTGGACCGTCTCACTCCTGGTCATTTGGTGCGTACCTCTCCAGCAATTGTTCGCTGCACCGGTGGTGAGGATCCCGTTCCTGAGTCATGTGCCTCACGAGGCTGTTATAGGCCTGATGTTCCCCATAATCCTTGGAATTCTGTTACCTCCTATCCTGGCGCTAGCCCATCGCGGTATTCGCAGGCGTTTGCTCATCCCCTACGAAAAAATGGGCTACTTACTGCCGAACAGCCCCCTGGAAATGGCCCTTTTCAGTGGGGTCGCCATTTCAGCAGGAGTGTGTGAGGAGATAATCTATCGCGGATATCTCCTTCGCTACCTGCAGGCGTCGCCTTGGGGGTTTCCTCTCGGGTGGAGTTTGCTGGCATCATCGGCGGTTTTCGGCTTGGCCCACCTCGGGCAAGGAGTAAAAGGATTACTCGCAACGGCCTTTATTGGGTTAATTCTTGGCGGGCTTTATATAGGCACTGGTAGCTTGCTGTTTCCCATTTTGGTACATGCGCTTATCGATCTACGGGCCCTGTTCATGGCGTTGCTGCGGAAGCTTCCAACCACCGCACCAGCCTAACTCCTCGTACTACTCGGGCCCGGCTGCGCCGGGCCGGTTAATTTCTTTCGCTAGACCGCAAGATTCGGAGATTTCACCTATGAAAACTGAGCAATTGAAATTGAGTGGCATCCTTTTCTTGATAGCCGGTGTCGCATTCTTTGCAGCCTATCTCTTCAGCAAACAGGTGGCATTTGTTGGCGTTGGTGCTGCATTCATCGCCATTGGGAGTTTATACATTACGAAATCAAAGAAAACCCCTCCTGCCTAACCCCTCGTTCAATCCGGACGCGGCCACAAGGGGAGATCACCAAGATTTCGCCGCCCCATATCGGCAGGGAAATTGGAAGTCCAACTTCACGGCGTTGACGTTGGGCGGCCCACTTGAGCATCCGGGCCAGAAAGAGAGTAATAAATGACAGAGCGACACGTTCAGTCCAAGTCGCCGAAGACACAAACGGTGAGGAAAGAGCAGCGAGCGGCCGCCCACCCAGTGACCTTTGACACCGTTCGCCAAATGGCGCTTTCGATGGAAGACGTTGAAGAAGGCACGTCCTACCGCACGCCGGCGTTCAAGGTGCGTGGCACCCTGTTCGCGCGTCTCCGCGAAGATCCCGACTCGCTTGTCATTCGCATGGAGATTGACCGACGCGAAGAGATGATGGCCGCCGACCCCGACACCTACTACATCACCGATCACTATCTCAATTACCCGTGGATGCTCGTCCGGCTGTCGCGTGTTCATCCTGATGCGCTGAGGGAGCTTCTCCGCATGGCGTGGCGGTTTGCCGCCCCGAAAAAGAGGAGCAGAACTGGCTGGCAACGCATCGGCCGCGCACAACCCCGGCGACCGAAGTAACCTCGTCGCTCATTCCCCCTACTGGCAAGGAAATTCAACGTCCTATCGGCCCCTATCAGGGTTCGGTAGATTCAGTAATGATTTCTGTCCAGGGTTGCCGAAGAGGCGACCTTGGGCTGGTGAATGAGTTCCGCAGCGGGAGGATTGGGTTAATTTGGAGTGCGCAAGCTTGCTTGCGCTTTGGTTTGGAGCGGTTTGCTGAGCCGACGGAATGCGCCTGAAACAAGCTTCGGGCTGCGAAAGCGGTCCGCCGCGGCGGGCCGCACTCCAAAGTGTCCGTGAATGCTTTGTCCCCGGGTCACGGCGATGGATCAACCGCCTTTGCTTTCCTGCTTCGCGACTGCCAGATGAGGTACGCGGGGGCGCCTAACAGCACTATGCCCAAGCCCACCAACGCGTTGAGGGGTTCCGC
>JBAVHJ010000052.1:0-3635 GCA_049685715.1 Terriglobia bacterium
ATTGTATAGTGTTAGGGTAATTCAATGTCAAGAGAAAAATGGAGCTCCTGAAAAAAAACCGGTCGCGACTGAAGGCAAAAAAAATTTTTCTCGCCGCGATTTTGGTCGCGAAGCGAGGGGTTGAACCGCTTCATGGAAGGGTAAGCATCCTTGCGAGCACGTACCGTGGGCGCGGCAGAATCGGGTTTGGGTGAGGGGGCGAATGGAAAGTTATTTTGACTCCGGAGTCTGAGGAGAGACGGACACCGCATAGTATCCTTGTCTCGCGATGACGCGGACGCCAGGGCGACTCACCTTGACCTCAATCGATTTGAAGACGGAATCCACCGTCTCCCGCTTGGGCGAATAGGCCAATTCGTACTGGTTGCGCACCTGCTCCGTAAGAGAGGGATAAATATTCTCCAGCGTCTCGCGCTTGAAAGAATAGAACATGCTTCCCCCGGTGTCGTCGGCGAACTTCGGCAACACGTTGGTCACCTCGACATGCCGCAGGACGGGAAGCTCATCATTACTGATCCCATAAACCGCGATGTCGTGATCGAGCAGCAGGCGGAGCGTGTCCTGGTAACTGGCCTCGTTCTTTCCTGTGTCATTGCCATCAGAAATCACCAGGATGACTTTCCTCCGGTCTTTGGGCTGATTCTTGAAGGCCATGGCCGCAGCAAAAATCGCGTCCGTGATCCGCTTGAGAGGCGGTTTCAGGGAGGAATAGTTGGGGGGAGGGCCCACATCCATGGGGCGTCCATTGATGGAAGGCGCTCCGCCGTTAAAAACGGGACCCCCGGCCACGGTGGGGTTAGCGCCGCTGACATCCACCACTTTTTTTAATCGGGTGTAAGCAATATCGTGGTTGTTCCCAAATCCTACCAATTGTTGCACCCGGTCTTCAAAGGTATAAACGGCGAGGTCATCAAACTCACTGAACGATTCGGTGAGTGAGCGCAAAGTCTCCGAGAGGATTCGTTCCGCGCGTCCGGACATGGCAGTGTCCACCAGGATGACAGCGCTGAGGGCCCGGGGATCGGTCGTGAAATCCGAGATCTCCTGGGGCACGCCGTCTTCGAGAAGCTCGAAGTCGGTCTTTTTCAAATCGTTGATGAGATGCCCTTTGCTGTCCTTGACCGTGACCGGAACAACCACCTTCCTTACGGTCACCACAATCCGGGGCATCTTCGACGAGTCTGATTTCGCCTCCGGGGGGGGCGTCTTGCTTTGAGCAAAGACCGCCGCGCCACTCAATAACCCTATGATCAGGATTCCGAATAGTTTTCTCATAAAATTAAAGTCGCCTTGGATATAAGGGTTCATTCCCTCACGCCTGACCCCATCGACCCCACGACGCGGGAGTCCTTCCTGGAGCTCGGCTCACGTGGCACCGGTTGACTCTTCGCGCGGGGTAGGTGGCCTCTCCATCGGCGTGGGTTGAGTTTGCCTTGGCTTTCAGTATAACTTTTATGGTGTGGAATGGCAAACGCTCGTGTTAGCATAAGATCATAAGCAAACCAATTGCTTGCTACGCCCATCTAATGGCTCGCAGACGAATTCAGTCTCGAAAGAGGGTCCTCACTTTGAATACGCGCCTCACAACCCGCTCCTCCACCCGTGTGATCGTGTCCGGCGTCCTGGCCCTGGTGCTGGGGGGCTTGGGATCGCTGGTCATGGCCACGCACCTGTCCACCGCTCAGGAGAAACCCTCTCCCAGTCAGATGCAGGGGCCCGTCATAAAGGTTCCTGTGGATGTGGTCAATGTGTTTTTTATTGCCAAAGACAAACACGGCGGTCTGATCAGCGATTTGAAGCGGGAAGAGATCAAAGTGGAGGAAGACGGCAAGCCGCAGGAAATCACCTTCTTCGATAAGGAAAGCACCGTCCCGCTGACCATTGCCATGATGATCGACACCAGCGGGAGTATCGCCGCCCAGGACATCCTCTCTCTCGAGCAGGAGGGCGCCATCGAGTTCCTTCACGCCGTGATGCGCAAGGGGGATTTAAGTCTCGTCATCAATTTTGATCTGAGCATCGATCTGGATGAGGACCTGACGGACAATATGCCCGCCCTGGAAAAAGCGATCAAGAGCACGCGTATTCGAACGGGCGGGTATCCGGGACCTTTCCATACGAGTGGGGGAGGAACGCACCTCTACGATGCGATCGTGCTGGCGGGCGATGATAAGCTCCGCAGCGAGGCCGGCCGCAAGGTGATCGTGCTGGTGACCGATGGAGAGGACGAAGGCAGCAAGTATAAATTGAATGATTCACTGGTCGCCGCCCAGAAGGCGAACACCATTATTTATCCCATTTACTTTCAGCCCGCGCGCTCCATGCGCTTCAGCATCGGCTATGGGCAGCCACAGTTCAGCGGGAATACAGGAGTGCTGAACAAGCTGGCGGAAGAGACCGGTGGAAAAGCCAATTACCCGCGCAGCATGGAGGATCTCCGGAAAACTTTTGAGCAGATTAAGACGGAGCTTCACCAGCAATATCGGCTCGGTTACGCCCCGGCCAACACCTCCCGGGATGGTTCCTTTCGAAAAATAAGTGTCCGGTGCGAACGCCGTGATGTGAAAATCGTTGCGCGCAAGGGGTACTACGCCTCCCGCGATTAGTCCCTCCTGGAACCCCCTCCCTCTCTTCTTCGACGGTCGCCCCCATTCCCTGCAATCCCCGCCGGTCGCTTCCGCCTCCTACGAGTTTCCAGGAACAATCCCCTTGCCTAAACAACTTTGCTTGGAATTAGGTTATTGGAATTTGACTTTTGTTTGAAATTTGGACTTTGGATTTTCCGCTTCGGTTCAATCCGTGTCAGTCGGTGTCCATCCGCGTCCAACGAACCACATACAGCGCCCCTGCATACAAACTGTTTATGGGATGTCGCAGCCTGACCGCCTTTACTTCTTGTCAGGTCTCCACGTCTATTTTATAGTCAGGCAGCCTGGAGTATCCCAAAACCGATGAGAACATTGCGCTGCTTCGTGTTTGCATTGCTGTTTTCGGGCGTGGTGGTTGGCCAGTCGTCGCCGTCAATCGCTCCGCAAACCGTCGACATCCGAAGCGGCAATCTTCGCCTCAAAGCTTTCCTCTGGACGCCGGCGGGTGCCGGTCCCTTTCCTGCCGTCCTGTTCAATCACGGCTCTGGCGGCGCCGACCCCGAGCATACCGCCGGGCTCACGATGACGGAGGCAGCCGAACAACTTGGCCCACTCTTCGTCAAACACGGCTACGCCTTCCTTTATCTCTTCCGCCGCGGTCACGGCCTTTCTACAGATCAGGGACCCTTCATGCAGGATTTGCTCCAGCGTGAGAAGGCCGCCAAGGGAGATGAGGCCCGAAAACACTTGCAGTTCGTTTTGCTGACCACGGATCATCTCGACGATGTCCTCGCCGCTTTGTCCTTTTTGAAAACCGCGCGCGGCGTGGATCCTCACCGGATCGCGATCGCAGGGCATTCGTTCGGTGGCCAGCTCGCCCTTCTCGCTGCCGAGCGCTACCCCACCATGCGCGCCGCGGTCACTTTCGCCGCTGCTGCGGGCTCCTGGGAAAACACCCCCGAAGTGCGCGAGCGCCTACTGACTGCCGTCCGCAAGACAGCTGCCCCCATCATGCTCATTCAAGCCGCCAACGACTACAGCACGGCT
>JBAVHJ010000053.1:0-25966 GCA_049685715.1 Terriglobia bacterium
ATCCGGCAATTAATGACAGGCACCGTGGACTTTGGCGCCAGTGATGGACCGATGACGGACGAACAGTTAGGCCAGGCCAAGATTCCGATCCTGCATTTTCCCACCGTCCTGGGAGCGGACGTGCCCAGCTACAATATCCCCGGTGTCTCCGCAGAACTGAACTTCACTCCCGACATGCTGGCGGGTATTTTTCTGGGTCGCATCACCAAGTGGAATGATCCAGCCATTGCAAGGGACAACCCCAACGTGAAACTTCCGAACCAGGACATCATCGTGGTCCACCGGTCGGATGGCAGCGGGACGACTTACATCTGGACGGACTATCTCTCCAAGGTCAGCGGTGAGTGGCAGTCCAAGGTCGGGAAAGGAACTTCCGTCAACTGGCCCGTGGGCATGGGTGGGAAAGGAAATGAAGGAGTCACAGGGGTCGTGAAACAAACCCCCGGCGCGATTGGCTACGTCGAACTGATTTATGCCGTCCAAAATAACCTGCCTTATGGAAGAGTAAAGAACGCCGCGGGAGTTTTCGTCAAAGCCGATTTGAATTCGGTCACCGAAGCCGCCCAGGGAGCGGCCGCCAACATGCCGGATGATTTCCGGGTCTCCATTACCAACGCCCCTGGGAAAGGCAGTTATCCCATTTCGAGTTTCACATGGCTGTTGGTCCCCCAGCAGATTTCGGCTGCCAATAAGGGGAAAGTGCTCGTCGATTTCTTGAAGTGGATGGTGGGCGATGGTCAGAAATTTGCAACGGCCCTGGCGTATGCCCCTCTTCCCAAGGCCGTCGTCGCCAAGGAAGAGAAAGCCATTGCAAAGATCAAGTTTTGATCCGGGAGAAAAGGTGAGAATTTCGAGGAAGGTGTTTCCACTTTATTCCTTGAAATCCTGTTGGCGGGTGAAGGCCCGCGGGGCTGGGTGCACGGTTCCAGTCCCATTTTTTTGAAGCGAACTTTTAGAAATCACAACCCGCATGAATGAACAGATTGTGACCCAGCCCTCAGAGATAGCGACCCTCTCGGCCCCTCCATCCTTGTTTTCGCGTTCGTGGACCCGGCGCTTCCGGATGGGAGATCTGGTTGCCCGCGGGATCACTTTTCTGGCCGCCCTCTCGGTTCTCGTCATCACGGCCGCCCTGGCGTGGGAACTGTACAAAGGCTCGGGGGCCAGCATCAAAGAATTCGGCTGGAAGTTCATCACCCAGAAGACCTGGGATCCTGTCTTCCTGTCCTTCGGCGCCATCACCTTTTTGTTTGGAACCCTCGTCACTTCGGTGATTGCGCTTCTGCTGGCGGTGCCGGTGGGGATTGGGGCGGCGATTTTTCTTGCCGAGCTGGCCCCCCGGACCGTTTCTTCCGCGCTGACCTTTGTGATTGAGTTGCTGGCGGCCGTTCCCAGTGTCATTTACGGCCTGCTGGGAATCTTCGTCCTCGTCCCGTTCATGCGTGAGCATGGCGGAGCTTCGTTGAAAGCAGCCCTGGGGTTCCTTCCGATTTTTTCCGGACCCAACTATGGGGTGGGTGTGCTCACGGCTGGAATCGTGTTGGCCGTGATGATCGTGCCCTTCATTATTTCGATCTCCCGGGAGGTCCTGCTGGCCGTTCCACGTGAGCAACGTGAGGCGTCCATGGCGTTGGGGGCGACGCACTGGGAGACCACGTGGCACGTCGCCCTGGTCTACGCACGATCGGGCATTTTTGGATCCATTTTTCTGGCGCTGGCTCGCTCTCTGGGTGAAACGATGGCGGTAACGATGGTGATCGGAAACACGCCCCAGATCAAAGCCTCCCTGTTTGCGCCCGGATACACCATGGCGGCGGTCATTGCCAACGAATTTACGGAGGCCACCGGGGATCTTTATTTGAGCGCCCTGGTCGAAATCGGGCTATTACTCTTTGTGATGACCATGATCATCAACGCCCTGGCGCGACTCTTGATCTGGAGCACGGTGCGCCAGAAGGGGACACCAGCATGAGCCGGGCCATCAATGTGGGCCCGACATCCTTGTCCGCTGTGATTATGGGTCCTAATCCGACTGTGAGATTAATCTTGCAGGAAAGGCAGACGAGGACGTCTGCTCCACGGAATTCAAATGCGTAGACGGATCACCAACTACCTCCTCTTTTCCCTGACATCGCTTTGTGCGCTGCTGGCGGTTTCCGTCCTGCTGTTTATTCTCGGCTACCTCCTTTGGCACGGGGGAAGATCCATCAATTGGGCATTCTTGACCCGGCTCCCTAAACCGGTGGGTGAAGCCGGTGGAGGCATTGCCAACGCGATTGTCGGGTCGGGCAAGATCATCCTGATCGCCACCCTGTTCGGGGTCCCTCTCGGGTTTCTCGGGGCCCTCTACCTCGTGGAGTATGGCGGGACGAGGTTCAATTTTGCTGTCCGCTATGCTACCGACCTGCTCAACGGTGTTCCTTCGATCGTCATTGGCATCTTTGCGTACACCCTGATCGTCATTCGGACGAAGCAATTTTCCGCCTGGGCGGGGGGCTTCGCCCTGGGGATCATGATGATTCCCACGGCGCTGCGAAGCACGGAGGAGTTTCTGCGTCTGGTCCCTCGGGAGTTGAGGGAAGCGGCCTACGCCCTGGGGGCCCCGCAATGGAAGGTGATTGTGACGGTCGTTATTCCTGTTGCCATGCGCGGGATTCTGACGGGGATCATGTTGTCGGTGGCCCGAATCGCGGGCGAGACCGCACCGCTGCTCTTTACCTCCTTTGGCAACCGGTTTTGGTCGCACGGCTTGAACGAGCCGACGGCCTCGTTGCCCGTAATGATCTTCACTTACGCCGTCGGGCCTTATGACGACTGGCACCGCCAGGCCTGGGCCGCCGGATTGATCCTGTTGTTGGGCGTCTTGCTGACCAATATTGTGGTGCGGGTATTCTTGCGAGATTCGGGACACTCTTATCTATGACCGGCTGCTGGGTCCTGCTGACCAATATTGTCGTGCGGGTATTTTTACGGCTCCGGACTGCTCAGCCACGCAGCGGTCAAGCGTCATTCTCACGTGGAAGGATCGTTTCATGATCACTCCCGAAAACTCTAATGAACAAGAAAGTGGAATCCCCAGGATGAGGTTTGATCCGATGCCCGTCGAAGAGGAAGAGATATCCCAATTGAAAACTGAAAACGGACAGACGCCGGCCATCACATTGCTCAAGACGGAACTTCCCGCTGCGACGTTCCCCAACCCCACTTTGCAGGCGGTGAAGGTTTCGACCGAGCACCTCAACTTTTTCTACGGCCAGAAGCAAGCGCTGGAGGACATTTCCATTCAGATCCGGGAGAGGTGCGTCACCGCGTTCATTGGTCCCTCGGGCTGCGGCAAATCGACCTTCCTGCGGACGATGAATCGCATGAACGACCTGATCCTCGGCGCGCGGGTGGATGGCACCATGCGGATCGACGGACGCGATATTTATGCCCGCCAGGCGGATCCCATCGAACTCCGCCGCCGCGTAGGAATGATTTTTCAAAAATCCAATCCATTTCCCAAGTCCATTTACGAGAATGTGGCCTATGGGGTCCGCATCAATAACCTGGCCCCCTCCCGGAGAGCCCTCGACGAGATCGTGGAACGGACGCTCCGCGGCGCCGCCTTGTGGGATGAAGTGAAGGATTCGCTCCATAAATCCGCCCTGGCCCTTTCGGGTGGCCAGCAGCAGCGCCTGTGCATCGCCCGCGCGCTGGCCATCGAACCGGAGATTCTCTTGATGGATGAACCGGCCTCTGCGTTGGATCCGATCTCCACGGCCAAAATTGAGGAACTGATTTTTGAGCTGAAGAAACGGTACACCATCGTCATCGTTACGCACAATATGCAGCAGGCGGCCCGCGTCAGCGACTTTACCGGCTTCTTTCTCATGGGGCGGTTGATGGAATTCGGCGACACCCGGAGGATCTTCACAAATCCCTCAAAAAAGGAGACGGAGGATTACATCACGGGTCGATTCGGGTAGAATGCGGCAGGGGAACCTGACACCTATGACCAATCACCTAACACCTGATTTATTATGCACCGACACTTTGAAGAAGACCTTTCCGAGTTAAAGCAGAAGCTGCTCACCATGGGCTCGCTGGTGGAGCGGGCATTGCACCAGTCCGTCAAGGCGCTGGTGGAGCGCGACGCCCAGTTGGGGCTGCAGATTTTCGATGGCGAAGAAGCCATCAACCTGCTCCAGATCGAGATCGACGACCGGGCCATGCGTCTGCTGGCACTGCAACAACCGATGGCGACCGATCTGCGCCTCATTGCCTCGGCCGTCAAGATCAACAATGACCTCGAGCGCATCGGCGATCTTTGTGTCAACATCGTGCAGCGCGTGCTGTCGCTGATCAATCAATCGCCCATCTCTCCGATGATTGATTTACCGAGAATGGCGGCGCTCGCCGAAAAGATGCTTCATGATGCCCTGGACGCCTTTGTCAACCGCAACGCCGACCTTGCCCGGACCGTCCTCGAAGGGGATGATAAAGTCGATCGTTTTCGGGACGATGTCTTCCAGGAACTAGTTCGATTTATGACGAACCATCCGGAGGCGGTCCAGCGCGGTATTGACCTGTTGCTGATCTCCCGTAACATCGAACGTGTCGCCGACCACGCCACCAACATCGCCGAAGACGTCATTTATGTCGTTGCGGGCCGGGATGTGCGCCACCACATCGAAGAAACCATCCGGCCAAATTGAGCTCGTCTCCCCTGATAGCGGGAGACCCTTCCACGTGTCCGTGATCTCCTGATTTAACCTGCACGAATCCGAAGCCCATTTTCCAGATTGTAAACATGGCCGCTGTGGCTGAACCGCCACTTGCAAAACTGGCAAAGTCTATCTTGAACCTCATCAGTGACGGGGAATACCGTGACGATCAGGCTGACATGTCAGCAGGGATGGGAGTACCACGGAACTCAAGGGAGGGGCATCACTAAAGATCCTGGCCTGCTCCCCGTCTCGTGGAGCAGGCCAGATGGTCTTCTCTCAATGATCCTTGCCATCCATTTCCGTATCCGCGGGTTGTCCGGTGGAGGGATCAAGAAAAAGCCTTCCCGACCGGCCCTCTTTGAAATCGAACATGTTCAGCAACGACCCCGCCTTCTGATCAAATGACTGACTGCCAATTCGCCTCAGGTTCCAGTTGTCCTCGATCAAGCGAAGGATGGAGCTCTGGTCAGTTACCGAATGATCGACAAAGTTTTCCCGGGCGAACGGCGATATGACCAGCAGGGGTAACCGGGGTCCATAGCCACAGCGGCCCTGCAGAGCTCCCGCGGGGGCGGCCCCGCAGGATCCGGGACCCGTCAAGGCATCCAGGCTCGTGTTCGACTGACTAACGATGGGCGGCATCACATGGTCATACCATCCGTCGGAGTCGTCGTAGGCGACAATCACGGCCATGCTCTTCCATTCTGGCAACTTTTGAAGACGATTAAGGGTCCCGGCGAGAAAGGTCTGCTCCGCCAGGGGATCAGAGTATCCTGCATGACCATCCTGGAAGGCGGGTGCCTTCAGAAAACTCACCGCAGGAAGGTTCCCCGACTGGACTGCCTCCCAAAAATCGCTCAGGTCGTACTGGTGGTTCGCCGGGTCCGTCATCCCAATCTGGTTCACGGATGTAGGGGGCAGATGATGGGGATTGGCCGTGGAGAGGTAATACTGGAAAGGTTCATGATGAGGGATGTAGTCCTTGGTGCTTAGTCCATTACTGCCGGTATGAGCCGTCGCACAAACCGCTTGACCATTGACGACGGAGCTGGGGCGGAACCCTCCCTGAAACCAGCCCCAGGTGACCCCCGCCTCATTCAGCAGATCCCCGACATTGATCCCCGTCATCCCGAGCACTTCGCGCGTGGAGCAGTCGTCAAAGCGCGGCTGCGGGTCGCCAATCACGGCGGATGCGATGGAATCCTGGCCAAACGGAGTGGTGAGATTCGTGACATCCGCCCCGGACGTCTGCCCTGACACCAGGTTCAGAGCGCCGGGAGCGGAGGGACCAAACCCCGTGCCAAAGTGGTTGTCGCTCATCGCGAAATGCTGGGCGTAGTTCCAAAGCGCGGTGACGGTATTTCCATCAAAGAAACCCATCACCTGATTCGGATTGCATCCCGGGCCGCTGTTGCCTGCGAATTCCACGAATTTATCGAGTAACCCGGCATGATATGCCTTCTGCTCGTCCGTGTAGTTGTGATCCTGATCGCAGGTGGCCGCCTGGCTGCGATCGAGACGAAAGGGATTGGCTGAGTTGGTGTTATTGGTCAATAGGTTCGCGGGGATACCGTCTACGCTAGGCGTTGCGGGTCGGCCTTTGAACACGGGTTCTCCGGCAGGGTTCGTTGCCACAGGATAGGTAGCAAAGTAGTGATCGAATGAAACGTTCTCCTGGAAGATGACGACGACGTGCTTGAGGGGAGTAGTGGTCCTCTCTTGCGAGTCTGCGCCTTGCACCACGGATCCACTCAAGTCCATGACCACTAACGCAAGAAGTGAGATTGCTATTCCAATGAGGACCCTGAAATTCGCTTTTCGAAACATACAGTCTTCTCCCTTGGCTTCGAGAGCCATGATTTATCCAACGAAGCGGATCTTCGCTGGGATTGTTGTTATTGTTTTGGAAAGCTTACAAGTGCAGTTTAAGGGGGGTGTGTTTAAGGAGTATGAGCGGGGTGTTAAGTTTGCATTAAGGTGTAAGCCGGGGGATCGGGTTCATGGGCGATTCGCGAATCCTTCCCGCGTGATCTCAAAGCGGATCACCCTCTCTTCGGAGCCCTTTCCAATAGGAACGAATCCGTTTTTTTCCAAAACTCGAATCGACGCTAAGAGTTCCGGATAGGTTTCCGCAATCACACGGTGGACCTGGGGATGGTCAAAAGCCCAGGTCAGCAGTCCCCGGACGGCTTCTGTGGCATAGCCCGCGCGATGGAATTCTTCCATGAGGGAATACCCTACTTCTACCGTGCCATCCGCGGTGGGTTTACCTTTGAAGCCTCCGTTGCCAATGGCGGTTCGCGCGGTGGTGTCATTTCCACGGAGGACAAAATACCAGGTTCCCCACCCGACACCGTCGGGATTTTCCAGCAGAAATCGCAGAGTCCAGTTCATGGACTGAGCATCATTGAGCGGAGGCGGCCAATCCCGGGGGACGAGTGCCCCGAGCCTCCGGGCAAGATCATTCGTATCCTCCATCTCGGTGCGGGAGAGCTCGGCGGTGGCGGCAATCAAGTCCAATCGTTCCGTCGAAACTGCAATCCTGGTCATGTTCCCTCGACCTCTCTTTCCAGCGCATTCACGACGCAGACTGAACCCGGATCTCAAGGGCCCGTTCGCCACAGCAAGCAGGCAAGGTTAACCCGCCAGAGCCGGCACGCGCCACGGCTGGGACTTAAGGACGTCTCACGCCCCTAGCACTCTGTGAGCATGCTGATAATCTGGGATATGCTGCGTCTCTCGCCAAGCCGGATGGGACGGAGGGCCGTGCTGACCAGGAAGCCTGGATGTCGAACGGCCTGTCCGATCAGGGCTGTTTCTGCGTCAATCAGATCGATCTCGACGGCCTGAGGTTCGGAGCCCAGGGGGGCCAGCCGCCCGGCCACTTCCCAGGCATGTTCCCGGGCCTTCTCCATGCTGAAATTAATAATCGCCTCGTCCGTTTTTCCGGAGACCTGATCCAGCAAGCGCATCATGGGCCACACTCTTTCCAGCTCGTGTTCCACCCCGCTGACCAGCGAGGCCAGGATCTGATTGATTTTCTCGAAGTCTTGTTTGAGCCCAGAAAGCGAATCACCGGGACAGGCTCGCGCTGCGGCTATCCCCAGATCGAGATTGATGTGCGCATTCATTCCCAACAGCAAATGCTGCACCACAATGGGCCACCAGCGGGACGCAGCGTCAAAGGCAATCTGCCAGGAGCGAGTGGTGGGTTTTCCGAGACGGTGATTCTCGAGGGCCTCCAGGTAGCGGTTGGCAAAAACAACATCCAACCTCTCCATTCGAGGCCCGTCCTCAAAAAGACCTTCTCCAATCCCCTCCTTTACCTTGATCGAAACCTTCCGGTAGAGCGCCGCAAAGTAGCCCAGGCGGCTGCCGAGCTGACTTGAGGAGTCAATAATTTCACTGAGCTGCCCGATGACCTCATCGGTGGAGTTTGCGGAAATACCCACCCCCGGGATGGATTAATTTTGTATCCGTTGTTGAGGTGGTCCCCTGCTCAGACGGTGGCCCGATGGATTTTTCTCTTGAGATGGTGAATCTGGCGTCGGACGTCTTTGAGCCGGGTATGGTCATGCGCCGCCAGTGCTTCATCGCGTTTCTTCTTGAGTTCCCGGATCTGTACCTTCACTTCAGATTTGTTGAGACCCTTGACCTCATGGTGTGCATGCATTTCGATGTTGAGGGCCTTGCACAGCGCGACGAGCAAATGGTCTTTGTTAAGTTGCGTGTACCCTTGCAGCGCGTCGTGTTCGACCCCTACGGCGATTTCCCGCAGTTCAGCCACTGTCTTGATCTTCAGTTCTTCGTAAGTGTGTGCCATGGCATCCTTCCTCCTGAACGGACCTTCGGGCTGTATCTGTCTCAACTGATCTTGATGAACAGAGTTTAACTGGATGGCTTCACAGGAGCAAGAGGGGGGGAAAATTACCTCAGCGCTTCCCCTGACTCCAAACTCACTGACCCTTGGACAAAACGTGTTTTCCTGATCGGGGGGATCAGGTCAACTCGGGCTTGAGCAATGATTTTCAAAAAACAACCCGATCTCGACTCGGTCCCGAATAATTCTCCGCGGCGAGAATGCAGGCGCGGCTAGGATTACCGATTCACTTTGAACACAACGCTGGGTGAATGGCAATGGAATCCCGATTCTCCTGTGTTGTGATCGCCTTGCCAATCCTGCACCTCCTCGAACCAATGCACGGAGAGCCGGCGTGTGGCTTTCATGGAATGGGACCTATAAAGAGCGTCGTCATCCCTTTCCGCTGCTGCCCTCTCGGGGCGTTCGGAGGTGCACAACAATCCGTCCGCACTTGTCCATTGAAGCTGCGCGTTCATCCGGCAACCCGTTGAACACACTCCACCGCCGAAGGGGGGGGCGCGCACCTCCAAGTGGAGGGGCCGTTTGTCTTAATGAAATGCGCCATTCAATATCTAAAAGCCCTACGCTCCAACTTCATCTCCCATTGACGGTGACCAATTTTCAAATGCCGGTTTGGGCAGATGGCGGTCGCGGTCAAATGGCAGCGGCGCATGCTCCGGCAAAGGTTCGTCGGGCCACTCCCTCTTCCAATGGAGGCGATATTCCTCATCGGCGTAATATTTCAGATAAATGAAATTCTCCTCCTCGCTGCCACTTCCAACGGGGTCCATGTGACAGGCAAAGTCGGGATCGTTGGGCAGCAGCATGGTCTCCTCGCGAAGCAAGTCATTCCACAGCGCCGCATAGAGTTCACGGTCGCTGAGGTGGTCCGTGCACTCCAGGTAGGCTCCCAGCAAAGCCAGTCCGCGGATGACCTCCCATAATTTCAATGTCAGCCGCGAGTCGTCCAGTTCCCGAGGCGCTGGCAACGATATGCCTCCCTTCACCAGCATATCAAAGGGCACTTCGAATTTGGCCTTCTCATAGGCAAGCACGTGCTCCCAGAATTTCTCTTCGATTTCTAACGGGCAGTCTTCAGAAACATTGGAGACCATCTTCCCACCCGTCAACTCCTCAACTTCGCGCCTCAGTTTTTCGATGCGAACTTCAGGATCCTCCACCTGCGGATTGTTCGGGATGTCCTTTGACATATGCGCTCCTTTTTGCAACCGCGACGGCTCGGGACACTTCGAGGAAAAGCTCGTTCCTGCCTTGTATGGAAGAGGTTGAGGGCGTGGAGTGGCATTGGGCATGCGCCTCCAAGATCCCTGAGGAGACAAGAAAGTCCTCGACTGTTTGATGAACCATGCGGTTTTCGGGGGGATGTCTCCCACCATGGGAGCCAATGTCGGGGAGTATACTCCAGGCAGCGGTTGCAAGCAAATAAAAGAGGTGTCAGGTGTCGGGTGTCAGGGGCCAGGGAAAGGCGATAGGTAATAGGTGATAGGCAATAGGTGTTAGGGGGAGGGCCCGAAGGCGGAGTTCAGGAGTCCGAGCGTTTCCCGAATGGGGTCGATCGCCCTTTCGTAGATTAGCCACCTAATTGTAGAGGCCCAAAGCCGTGCGCCCAAACGGAATCTTGTTGCGCAATTGTAGGGGCGTCCGCCCCGGCGGACTGTGCCCCCTACTGGAACCTTATCGCGCAGAGGTGGGAAGTTCGCGATAAAACTGGGGAGCGCCCATAGCTCAATGGATGGCCCAGCCCCCGGGCCAGATGCGAAACCAGAAGCCAGGAGTGAACTCGTATCAAGGGCCCGATTCGTTGTGATTTCAACACTCCGATGGATCATTGTGGCCGTGAAACCCTCTATTCCGGGTGGGGGACCGGTAGGCTGGCCTTTTTCAACTGCTCGTGGAGCAATGTCACGTCCTTTGCCTTTAATTCCTTCCATTGAACCAACAGTGAATTGACGACCCTTTGTAACCCCGCAACGGCTGCCACGGCCTGGGTCGTCGGCGTGGCATCCGCGCTTTCGATGATCTCGTAGACGGTCCCCAATTCTCCGTTCAAACGAGTCAGATCATCTTCTCCTCCCCCTCTCCTGCCGGGATCGCCAAATTCTCTCGAAGTTCCTTCGAGGGCCGCAGCCTTCTTGTCCAGGGCCGCGATCGTATCCGTTAACTTCTCCGTGCCCGGGCGATCATGCAATTCCTTTAACTGGGCCCTCAGCTTTTTCACCTCCTGGAGCACTTGGTAATCTTGATGCATCGCTTCGGCAATCTGCGCGGCCAGCTTGAACTGCTCCTCCAGTCCGGTGGCTGGCGTGAGGATGCGCGGGTCCATCTTGAGGGTCAGTGGCTGGGTGTAAGTCTTCCCCGCGACGGTCAACTTCACCGTGTAGGTTCCGGGCAATGCCAGCGGGCCTCGCGGCTCGCGCGGCGTGTTCCTGTCAATCGCCGAAATCGGATACTCGTACCGAAGGGACTTCAGCGGAGGATAATGCAGGTCCCAAACAAAGCGGTGCATGCCGGCTTCCGCCGAAAGTATCGCCGGCATTCGAACCCAATGCGTGGGGACATGCAATTTCTTGTCCAGCTCTTCGCGGGTTACTTCAGGTGTGTCAGCGCTGGAGAAGTGTCGAACCGGCCTCCCGGCGGGATCGAAAATTTCGAGCGTTACTGGGTCCGCAGCCTTTGAATTAAGAAAATAATTCAGGATCGCCCCATCGGGAGGGTTCTCTCCGGCCGGCTCTTCGGGCGGAAGTGGAGTGTCCGTGTTCTGGTTCCATCGCACCCGGTACGCCGCCTGCGGTTTAAACAGAATCGCGGCTGAATCGCCTGGCTGCGTGTCGACCTGCCGGAGTGGGGTGATGTCATCCAAAATCC
The DNA here is from genome assembly GCA_049685715.1 of Terriglobia bacterium. Taxonomy (GTDB): domain Bacteria; phylum Acidobacteriota; class Terriglobia; order JAIQFV01; family JAIQFV01; genus JAIQFV01. The sequence goes on from JBAVHJ010000053.1 coordinate 11,458, forward strand.
AAAATGACCGGCCATGAGTGGCGACGACCACATCGTCATGATGGATGACAAGATCGCGGATGGAAGTCGCCGGCATATTCAGCCGCAGCGACTGCCAGTGATCGCCGTCGTCAAACGAGACATAGACCTGTCGCTCGGTTCCTGCAAACAGCAACCCTTTCCGGAGGGGATCTTCACGAACCACGTCGACCGGATCATCCGGAAGACCGTTTGTAATTTTCTGCCAGGTTTTTCCGCCGTCATGGGTGCGAAAGATAAAAGGATGCAAGTCGTCCAGGCGAAAGCGTGACACCGACGCATAAGCGGTCAAAGGATCGAAATGCCCCGCATCCATCTGGGTCACCTTGCTCCACGGTTTCAACTCGGGAGGGGTCACGTCGTTCCAGGTCTTACCGCCGTCGCGCGTCACCTGGATCAGTCCATCGTCGGTCCCAATCCAGATCAGGTTGACGTCCCTCGGGGAAGGAGCGATGGAATATACCACGCCCCGGTGCTCGGCCCTGGCGGCATCCTTACCGTAAATCCCCACGCTCGGAGGAATGCCTGGATCTCTTCGCGTCAAATCCGGACTAATGATTTTCCAGGAGTGTCCGCCGTTTATCGTTTTGAAGAGAACATTGGCGGCAAAATAAAGGATGTGGGGATCGACGGGCGAGAAGATGATGGGGGCGGTGCGATCAAAGCGATATTGGCCGTTGCGGAGGACGACTGGACCGACGTTCTGAACCTCGCCTGTTTTTTCGTCATACCGTGTCACCTTGCCGCCGTAAATGACGCCGGGATGCAACGGGTCGGGGGCGGCGTAGCCATACTCTTCCACGCCCACCGTATGCCATTCACGAAAAGTGATTTCCCCAAAATCACTCCGGCTCGCCACCCCGGCGGAGCCGCTTTCTTGCTGTCCGCCATACACCCAGTAGGGATAGCGATTGTCGGCCGTCACATGGAACATCTGCGCAGTAGGCTGGTTGTACCATGAGCTCCAAGTCTCGCCGCCGTTGACACTGAGCGTGGCGCCCTGGTCGGCCCCCAGCAAGATGATCTTGGGATCTTCCGGATTGATCCAGATACGGTGATAGTCATCGCCGCCGGGAGAGCCCTTGAGGGCGAGAAAAGTTACTCCGCCGTCAGTGGAGCGGTACGTCGAGGTATTGGCGGCGTACACGGTGTCCTTGTTCTTAGGATCCACTTTTACTTCCGCGAAGTCATCTCCCCGTCCCCAGACACGCGACTCGCTGTGGATTCGCTGCCAGTTCTCCCCCGCATCATCGGAACGGAACAGGCCGCCGACCTTTGGGTTGGCCTGAACAAGCGCGTATATTCGGTTCGGATCACTCGGCGCGATGCCGATGCCGATGCGACCGAGCCCCTCGGCCGAAGTCGGCAGGCCCTTTGTCAGCGGACGCCAGTGGGTCCCGCTGTCAGTCGATTTGAAGAGACCGCTATTCGGACCGAGATAAGCATTGTTGTATTCCCAAGGTCCCTGTCGCCCCGCCCAAAGCACGGCATAGACCGTCTCGGGATTGGAAGGATCAAACGCCAGGTCCACTGCACCCGTGTTTTCATCTTTGTAGAGCACTTTCTGGAACGTCTGGCCTCCGTCGGTTGAGCGATAGACTCCTCGCTCTTCGTTGGGTCCGTAAGGATGCCCCAGCACCGCCACAAACAGTCGCTTCACATCATGCGGATCGACGAGGATGGCTGCGATCTGCTGACCTTCGCGCAGGCCCAGGTGCTGCCAGGTGTTTCCCCCGTTGGTTGACTTGTAGATGCCATCCCCCACTGAAAGATCCGGACGCTGGAGACCCTCTCCGCTACCGACGTAGATGATTTTGGGGTCAGACGGCGCCACCGCAAGTGCCCCGATCGACCCGGTCGGCTGACCATCGAAAATCGGCTTCCACACGTGACCATAGTCAGTGCTCTTCCAGACACCCCCGTTGTTGGGTGCCATGTAAAAAACATTAGGCTCGCCGGGCACTCCGCTCACGGCGACCGTCCGGCCCCCGCGGAAGGGACCAATCATCCGCCAGTGCATTTCGGAGTAGAGATTCGGATCGAACGGCTGCGCATACGTCACGGACAACCATGCCAGCAACATCAATGATGTGCAGATGAGCAAAGGACGACGACGGATCGAAGCCATATTCCACCTCGGAGGAGAAACTATTCAGAAGACCATTGAGCGGGATTTGATGAATTGTTTAATTCTGAAGATTTCAAAAACTAAGCTCATACATACCGAGACAAACCTGTGAATGTGTGATGGGTGAAGGCATCCACTTCCGAAATGACAGTCACTTGTGAGATCTCGAACGGCAACAATACACAATCAACGACCAAAAGTGAAGTGGCTCTTCTCTCCACCCAGGCTAAAGACCACGTTTCTCCGGGAATGTATGCACCGGAAATGACTTCATCGTCGTTATGAATTGGATCTTGAGAATGCAAGTCCTGTAAAGCGACGTCTCTTAATTTCCGCCTTCAATAGTGACAATTGCCCCGCACGGCGGACCACAAATCAAAGTATGACGATGCAGGCGAATCGGAGATGGTGACCTGACCCACCTGCCAAAATACCCGGTGCTGTGTTGTGATACCATTCCTCTGTGAGGGTGACCGGCAGCGCGCTTGTCAGGGAGACTTCCTCCCGAGGGAACAGTGGATCGTACTCGTGGGGAAAACTCGCCCGAAATCCCATTATAAAGCTGAAATGCAGAATGCGAAGATACGACCCTAATTGACTCCTTATCTGCCCCCACGTTCGTGGCGCAGGATGTCGGTTATGGGCCAGGCCTGTTCTATTACCTGTCCCAGAAATGACGACGGACAGCCCTGAGAGGTGTGACACTCAGATTAAAATGGGGCCGCACCTGGACATGGGTCAGAGCCGAGGAGAGCGGGACGGCAATTTCCTAAGTAGATTGACGAAGAGCGCCTTGCCCAACAAGATTACGGCGGAGAGATATGAGGCTCTGGGCAAGCCGATGACTCGTTTTCAGGAACGGACAGATTCAGACCCCGCACTCCGTCCCCTCTTCGAGAGGGCCAGCTCCAAACTGTCCTATGTCGAGGTGCGACCACTCTTAATTTCCCTGCGCCGAATGAGCAGGGCGGCGAAAAAACCCAGGAGGCAAAGGCCGGCGATGAGCAGGAAGAGGAGTCTGTATCCCGGGGGCCCGGGATAGTGGTCCAGAATAATTCCGCCCACCATCGGCATGAAAATGTCGGGAGTATATCCCGCCACCGACACAATTCCTGTTGCTGTTCCTGTCACAGCGAGGGGGACACCCCCTTCCTCAAGCAAGGCAAAGTAGATTCCTCTCAAGGCGAAAATCGCGAGCGAGGCAATCGCTGTGTTCACAACGAGAACCGCCACGAACCAGTGACTTCCTGGCATGAAGGCAAAAGCGATGAAGCTCAAGACCAATATCAGGAGCGCGGAAGCCACCGTCTTTGCGATGCCGGTGTGATCGGCAAGGAATCCCGCCCCCAAAGCCGTTGCAGGCTTCAAATACATTTTGCCAACACCGATCGCACCGCCAAACACGACGCTCATCTTGAACACATCCGTGGCATAAGGTGTGAAATAAAAGGAGCCCCAGTAGGCAGAATAAGCCGTCAGGATGACCACCGAGATCAGCCAAACCACAGGCATTCTCAGCACTCTGAAAACTTCCTGTGAACCTACCTTTCTTTTTCTCAAGCCATCCTCCGGGCCATTGTTAACGCTGTCACTCATGACGAGCCAAGTCATAAGGGCGAGGAGAACATTCGTGAAAGAGAAGAGAAGGATGACCCAGGAAAGACCGCGGTTTCCACCACCCAGTCGGGCAAAAACTGCCAGGAAAACCGTGGAGCTTGCCAGTTCGGCAATGCCCCGACCGCTTTCCAAGATGCCAAAAGCTCTCCCTTGCTCGGTGGGGGGCGCCCAGTTTCGGGTGCCCTTGATGAGTGCGGACCAGAAAGTCAAGGTGATGCTGACTCCCCAAATGGCATGGATGAGGATCGAAATCGCAAAGGACGGAAAGGTTGCAAAATACAGGCCGGCGATTCCTGTTGCAGCCAGGGACAAGGTCATCAATTTTCTCGGGGAGAATCGGTCAGCCACCCAACCGCCGGGGAAGTAGCTGATGATCGAGGTCGTCCCGAAGACGCCACTCAGCAAGCCGAGTTGAGTGTTTGACAGGTGCAGCGCCTGTTGCAGGGGGATATAGTAAACCTCCCTGAGAAAGGGCAGCATGAAGATAATGCCCCCGGACAAGGACAGGCTTATCATCACGAGCCAGCGCCGAATGGAGGGCATGGCGTTTTTCCTGTTCTTCAGTTGGGCCCACGGCGAATTACGTTGTGGGATTTACCCTTTCATTCGCTACCTTCCGGACCTTCTGAGACCTCGCTGCACTTAAAGAGGAATGACGCGTGCGCTGGAGGAGTCGAGCGAACTCGGGGGATCGCAGGAAGAGAAATGAACCACAAAGGGCAATGGGTTGGTATTTGAAATCTACTGCTTCCCGTATTAGAAGAACGGTTTTGCCAGGTGGGCATCCACAACCCTGCGCAACGCCTGGATGTGTTCCGGTCCGGTCCCACAGCAACCGCCGATAATCTGCACTCCGAGAGCCAGAAGCTCTGTGGCCTTGCTTGCCATGAAATCAGGGGTCTCGGGATAGATCGTGACGCCGTTCCGGATAACGGGAAGCCCCGCGTTGGATTGAATCGCGATCGGCAAATGGGAATGTCGCTTGAATGCCCTGGCAATGCCGATCATTGCCTCGATGCCATTGCCGCAATTGGAGCCGACGACATCAGCACCGGCGGCTTCGAGCCCCTCGGCTGCGGCTTCCACGGATACGCCCATCATTGTGAAGAACCCCCGCGCGCCCTTTTCGAAGGTCATGGTGGCCATGACGGGGATCGCGGGTTTGAGGCGCCGGGCGGCCTTGACGGCAAGCGTGGCCTCCGCTAAATCAGTCATCGTTTCCACGCAGATCATGTCTACTCCGGCTCCGACCAGCGCCTGTATTTGGCACTCGAAACTGGAGGAGATCTGCTCCGGCTCAGTATCACCGTAAGGGATGAGGAATCTGCCCGTCGGACCGACTGATCCAGAAATATACGCCTTACCGGCTGCCCCCCTGCGAGCTGCATCCACCGCCGCGCGGTTAATCTCTTCCGATCTCCCATCGAGGGAGTGCAGCTGTAACTTCAATGGAGAGGCACCGAATGTGTTCGTCGTAATGATTTCCGCTCCGGCATGTACGTACCGGCCCGCTATCTCCTCCAAAATTTCTTGCTGCGAAAGGTTCCAGACTTCCGTGGGCTCACCCGGTTTGAGACCACGCTCCATGAGCAAGGTGCCCCAGGCGCCATCCCCGACGATCACATCGCCTTGTTGCAGGCGCTCTCGAATGTCTTTCATAAGGGCTCAACCGATGAGTTCCTTTACTTGTTGGACTGCCTTCGCCGCATCGAACGCATAGCCATCAGCACCGATCTGACTGGCGAACTCCGCTGAAACGGAGGCTCCTCCAACGATCGTCTTGATCCTTGCCTGGAGTCCCCGCTGCTTGATGAGGTCCACCACCTCCTTCATCACCGGCATCGTGGTGGTCAGCAGCGCGGACATGCCGATGATGGCGGCATTCTCGGCTGTGGCGGCATCGATAAATTGTTGGGGGTGGACATCCGTTCCGAGATCAATCACTTCAAAGCCCGCGCCTTTGAGCATGATTCCGACAAGATTCTTGCCAATGTCGTGGAGGTCACCCCGGACCGAGCCGAGGACGACCTTTCCCAAGACCGGGATCCCTTCTTGGATGAGGAGCGGCTTCAATAACTCCATTCCGGCATACATGGCGCGCGCAGCCATGAGCACGTCCGGAAGAAAGATCTCACGGAGACGAAACTCTTCTCCGACAACACTCATGCCTCTGATCAGGCCATTATGGAGTATTCCGGCCGGTGGAACCTTTTCCTCAATGGCTCTGCGCGTTAGCTCGCGGACGCGATCATCGTCGCCCTGCTGCAGACTTTCAGAGATCTGCTCCGCAATCTCCATGTCATCTCCTCCATTTTGGACCAGCGGGATCAGGCCCCTCAGGCAGTAATACCCGGGGCCGCGGTCATGTGGGCTGAGGTCGTTGCTACGGCGTCCCGAAAAGCGAGACCGGGAGCACTGGTTCAACTCTTCGAAAATCCGTCCTGCTGGATATAATTTGTCACTCTATTGCCGTTCAAAGATTTCTGCATGTTTCGGAAACTTGAAATGTGGACCCGAACATCCCCCGTCTGTTAAGGCGGACGCGGGGCTGGCGCACCGTCAAAATCGCAAGACTGTTGCTTAAGAAGTCACAGACTGCATACTGCTTACACAGAGGCCATGCGGTCCAGGCATTGATGCGTCTTGCAGGTTCCACAGAACGAGAACTCCGGGCGAACTCGATGAATCTCTCCTCTCCCTGCCACCAGGACTCCAGAAACGGACTTCAACGGCTCCATGAGATAGCTCGTGTTGAGGGTTATCCCGATTTGCTCCGGATGCAGAAATTGAAATAGCTTGTCCTGCCCGCTAATATGCCAACCACAATATCCTGGGCTGTACGCGAGCACGCTGGGCTCTCTCGGTTGCTGGCGCTCTCGCAGCAAGCGCTGAGAAAGGTGACGCCCCATAACAATGGCAAGCTGATCGGCTGCTTCAGAGGCGACAGCGTCCAGCATGAAACCGAGCGCCAGTTGGTCAGCCGCGAGGAGATCGCTGATTCTTTCACTGACCAACCGTCCCAAGGTTGCCGCAAAGAGTGCCAGGCGGTCCGCCTCCGGGAAAATTTCTTCAAGCGGAGTCTCATGGGAATTCAAACCGTCTCCCCGGTAGATCACTTCGAACTCCTGTTTCGATAGATCTGCCAAGACTCCCGTGGGCTGTGCCAGCCCTGTAAAAAGCAGGATGGCCGAATCCAGCAAGGCACCGATCCGCTCCGACAATTCGGAGCGCGGCGGCAAACCCTGGCTTTTAAGCACGCCCGAACTTGCTGGGGTCGATTCTTCGATGGTGAAACGGATGCACTCCCTCATTCTTCTCTCTTCGGCAATTCGTTCATCCCATAACGGCGTGCTTCAAATTCCATTAAGCGGGTCAGCTCGGATTTGGTATTGGCTGGCAGTCGCGAAGGGACATAGCCCTCGATCAGCCGGGACACTTCTCTCATCGCTCGTTTCCCCAGGGTCAGCCCACCTTCCTCCCGCCAGCGTGCCCGGTTGGCCCGATCGATGACCGCGCCCGGGAAAATGATCTCTTCCCGCAAGTGCCGGCGAGTGTGTTTTGCAATTAAGAGATGCTTCTCCCGCAGCAGTTCCTGGAAGATCGGGATCGCCGGGAAATCCTCTCTTGCCTCAATCCCGCGGATCAGGCGGTAGGTCATGCCGCAGATCTCGTCATCAACCACCAGCTTCTCCAGGCTCTGGCAGCTTTCGAAGTCCAGCATTCCCGGACCGGAGATGCTATTAATCCCGGAAAGGGCTGCGAGCGTTGCTCCCATCGTTGTTTCCAGTCCCGCCTGCGCATCGAGCAGTTTGGCATCACTCAGCGCGATATAACCCTGCGTAGGCATGCCCAAGTATTTCCCGATTTCACTGTTGGCGCAATCGAGCATCATGGTTTCAATGGCGCCCATAGGTGTTGTTTCAAAGCGGATGTCGAAGATTGCCGGAGAGCCGCCATACAACACCGGGTGTCCGGAATTCACGAGTTGGCTGATGACCAGGCCGCTCAGGGTCTCCGCGGTTTGCTGGATGAGCGTTCCCACGAGAGTCACCGGCGCCATGAACCCGGAGAGCGGCATGGAGATGAACTCCACGGGGATCGACCAGCGGGCGCAATCGACCAGATTCTGGCTGGTCACGTCGCTCCATTTGATGGGGGCCGTGGGGCAGCAGGAAAAGATCGTCAGCGGTTTGGCCTTAAGTGCTTCTGCACTGCCGCGCACAGCCACTTGCAGGTTCTTCATGATCTCGAACGCCTCAATGGTAAAGGCCCCCGTGACGACGGGCTTCTCCCCATAAAGCAGGCTCAGATAGAGGCGATAGCTGTCCGATATCTTCGCGTGGACGTCAGCAGGGATCAAGGCAGTGCTTTGCGATGCGATATGGCACAGGCCGGAGACCAGCTTCACAAACCGGATGTAGTCTGAGGTAGTTGGCTTGCGGATTTCCTCACTGTGACCATCCAGGATGTTGATGGCGGCCGAACCGGGAGTGAAATACACATTGTCCCCGATGAAATCGTGGGTTTCCTTGCCAAGAACATCGTAAAGTTTGAACGACCGCGGGACAGTCTTCAGCGCCTGGTCAATCATGTCCTGCCTGAGGCAGGCGTGCCACTTTTCTGCGGTCACTGCAGCGCCATGATCGGCCAGCATCGAGAGCACCGCTCGGTTATGGATTTCGACACCGAGCCTACAGAGTATCTCCCGGGCCTCTGTGATGATTTTAACGATGAGGTCGTCATCCAGGAGGCTAAGTTTGGGTCTCATTATGGTCTTCCTCCACTGGAAGCGCTCTTCATGCCTTTCGGACCTTAAAGTTGCACGGTTGATTATCTCCGAAGCAGTTCGAACTTCAAAATCCAATTCTACATGGAGAAATTCGGGCCTGTCCCATTTCTAAAAAGGCTCAAGACCAGCATGAATCAAGAGCTGAAAGCACCTTGTAAAGAATTCCTTACCCATAAAAACGCATATTTTAGTGCGATGTGAATGAACGGGGTCGTGTTTTTGGAATCTTCAACTGGGATTTGGCCTGATGGAAGATGTCAGCTCACCGGTTTGATTTCTTAACCCCTTCTTCGAACCGTGGACAGGGCAGGAGAGGGTAACCCAGCCCGTTCAACCCCAATTGATAATCACCTGCCTGCAGTCTAATCCAAGAGCATTATCTTCCATTTCACCAGATGCTCGGCCTTTGCTCTTTGGGTCTGACCATGGCCTCGCTGGGGCTGCAATTAAAGGCTTGATAGAACTCGGGAAGGTTGCTCAGCGGCCCATTCACCCGGTACATCCCCGGGCTATGCGGGTTGGTATTGATATGGACGCGCAATGCCTGGTCGCGGATGACCGTGCGCCAGACCTGGGCCCAATTCAAGAAGAATCGCTGCTCTGGAGTAAAGCCGTCAATCGGTCCGGGCCGGCCCTTCTTCGCCAGCGCTCTTTCAAGGGCTGCATAAGCGATCTTGAGTCCCCCCAGGTCCCCGATGTTTTCCCCCAGCGTGAGTTTGCCGTTGACGTGCTCTCCGGGCAGGGGTTCATAAGCGTCAAACTGCTTCACGATCAGGTCGGTCCTCGCCTTGTAGGCGGCGCGGTCAGCGTCGGTCCACCAGTTCTTAAGATTCCCGTCGGCGTCGAACTGGCTTCCGCTGTCGTCGAAGCCGTGGCTCATCTCATGACCGATCACCGCCCCGATGCCGCCGTAATTCACGGCATCATCCGCCTTCGGATCGAAGAAGGGCGGCTGAAGAATGCCCGCGGGAAAGACGATCTCATTCATGGTGGAGTTGTAATAAGCGTTCACCGTGGGGGGGGTCATGCCCCATTCGGTTCGGTCGATGGGCTTGCCAAGCTTGGCGAGGTTACGGGCGCCTTCGAACCGCCGGGCCCGCATGACGTTCTCCGCATAGGAAGTGCGAGTGATCTCGAGTTTGGAATAGTCCCGCCACTTGTCGGGATAGCCCACTTTCACGCCGAAGGCTGCGAGCTTGCGTAGCGCCTGAGCCTTGGTTTCGGGGCTCATCCACTCCAATCCCTTGATGCGGTCCTCCAACGCGGCGTGGAGGTTTCCCACCATCTCAATCATCCTGGCCTTGGCGTCCGCGCTGAAGGCGCGCTGCACATAGAGCTGGCCGAGCGCTTCGCCCAGGGTGCGGTCCGTTGCAGCCTGCACGCGCTTCCAGCGCTCCTCCTGTTCAGGAACGCCGTTCAACACCTTTCCGCGGAAGGCAAATGATTCTTCCTGGAAGGCTTTAGTCAGCAAGTCCGCCATCGCGTTAATGACATGCCAGCGCAGATAGGCGCGCCATTGTTCCGGCGGCACGGTCGTGCTCATTTCCGCGAAAGCCTTGAAGAACTGTGGCTGGCGCACGTTCAGGTCTGGAACTTGCTTCACGCCAAGTTCAGCGAAGAAAGCCTTCCACCCGAAGGCGGGCCCCAACTTCTCGAGCTCGGCCATGGTCATCTTGTGATAGGTTTTCTGTGGATCGCGGTTCTCCACGCGGGTAAAGCTGGCCTTGGCAAGTTGTGTCTCCACGTCCATGACCGCTTTGGCGTCCGCGGCGGCGGAATCGGGCTTTTCGCCGGCGAGCTCCAGCATTTTCGTCATATGAGCGACATACTTGTCGCGGATCTCCTTGGTCTTTGGGTCTTCCTTGAAGTAATAATCCCTGTCCGGCAATCCCAGGCCGCCCTGGTTGAGGATGCCGATGTAACGGGTGCTTTCCCTGGCGTCCTGCGCGACCATGAAGTTGAAGGCGCCGGTCAAGCCATTGAGCCGCAGCTCACCCAGAAGCGATGCCAGGTCGCTGTCGCTCTTGAGACCATCCGCTTTGTCCAACCAGGGCTTCAGGGCTGTGGTGCCGGCCTTCTCGATGGCCGCTTCGTCCATGCCACTCGCATAGAAATCTCCTACCTTCTGCTCAATGCTCCCTTTGGGCCAGTCTTTCTTCGCGCTGATTTCGTCCAATATGGACTTCAGGATATCGCGGTTGTGGTCGGTCAACTGCGGGAAGCTGCCCCAGGCGCTCTTGTCGGCGGGCACCGGATTGGCCTTGACCCAGCCCCCGTCAGCGTATTGTTAGAAGTCCTCGCAGGCCTTGACGCTGGTGTCCATATTCGCGGGATCAATCGCCTTCGGCGACTGGGCCACGATCGCTCCAGTGGTCAATCCAATGCCGAGAAGGATGATGAGAGTTTTACGCATTTTTCACCTCGCAGAAAGAAACGAAAGAGTATACCCGGTCTTCAGCCGCGTGCAACGGAAAAGGCACGGAAAAGGCCGGATAACAAAGACTGACCTTTCAGTGGGACTATCGAATGAAGAATTGGATTTTGAAACCTGAATGATTGGGGTCGCACCTATGAAAGGGGTCATGTTTTTGCGAGCTGTTGCCCAAAACCGGGGAGCGCTCAGTGAGGCATGCGGAAACGCCTCCGCCAACGGCGCTGCGTCTTAAAGTCCAACGTTAGCCGCCTTGCGGCTTAAGTTGGGAACCCGGAGCAACCTACCTTCACAATCCGCCTTGGCGGATTGTGCCCGAGGGGTAACGCCGCCTCGAAATTGAGATTTATGGAAAGGTCCTAAGCAGGATCCAATGGATTAATGTAATTTGTGAATCTTGAATGCCAAGCTCTCTTAAATCGAGGCACACTGGCAGCACAGGTCTCCCTGCAAATTTCCGACCTTGAAAGAATCATCGCCTGTGGGATCTCAATCCTTGACAAAGTACGATCAACCCGAAAAAGTGAAGGCTCTCGTTCCTGCGTCGCCATTAGAGTGCAGGTCCTTCAGAGGATCTTCGATCGAGTCACAAATCTTACTGGGAGACCACCCAGAGGATCCCGTTTAGATCCATCAAGCCATTATATTTAAACGACTTACGGATGGCCAGCCATTTCTTTTTGACTTCACCAACACCTCTGGTCTATGCTTTAGGCTCTAATAATTAATGCTGAGATAACCTTAATCTCAACCTTGCAGGATCTTCAGGGACATTTCCTTCTTGAGTAGAAGGAGAGGGTCCGCCGACCCGATCGGGTGAGAAGTTATTCTTTTTTGGAATGAGGGTCTCATTTCTTGAACAACAGTGCCTCTCCTCCATTCTGCTAGCACGACCCTGAGGCTCAGGTAAGCATGCGGATATATCAAACGGAAGGAGTGCATCATGAATCCATTAAGTAAGGCCATTGAACCCGCCACCCGAACTTTTCTCGAAGCGCTGAATGCCAAAAAGGGCCCGCAATTATATGAACTGTCCGTGGAAGAAGCCCGTAATGCTCTTTCCCGCACGCAAGCCGTTCCGGTCACAAGACTCCCAGCCGACGTTGAAGACCGCAGCATCCCTTTCGAACCCATGGGGCAGATTTCCATTCGCATCATCCGCCCCAGGGGAACCGTAGGGACTTTGCCTGTGGTGATGTATTTCCACGGCGGCGGATGGGTGCTCGGGGATGCGAATACGCATGACCGACTGATCCGTGAGATTGCCACCGGTGCCGGCGCGGCGGTGGTGTTTGTCAATTACACTCGGTCCCCCGAAGCAAAGTATCCCGTCGCCATCGAACAGGCTTACGCCGCGACAAAGTACATCGCGGAAAACGGAAAAGCACTTCATCTCGACGCTTCAAGGATCGCTGTGGCGGGGGACAGTGCCGGCGGAAACATGGCGTCGGCAGTGACGCTACTCGCCAAGGAGCGAGGCGGGCCCAATATCATCTTCCAGGTCCTCTTTTATCCGGTGACTGACGCTAATTTCGATACGCCGTCGTACCAGCAATTCGCGACCAGCCACTTCCTGACTCGAGAGGCCATGCAATGGTTTTGGAACATGTACTTGCCCGATGAAGGAGCCCGAAAGCACCCGACGGCTTCCCCCTTGCAGGCCTCCATCGAGCATCTCAGATGGCTTCCCACGGCCCTGATCGTCACCGGTGAGTTCGACGTGCTGCGCGACGAGGGTGAAGCGTATGCGCGTAAACTGACCGAAGCCGGCGTGCACGTGACGGCCGTCCGACATCTGGGGACGATTCACGATTTTGTGATGCTGAACCCTCTCGCCAATACTCCGGCGACGCGTAGTGCCATCACCCTGGCAAATAACTATCTTCAAATGGCATTCACCCGAATGAAGAAACATGCCCAGGCAGCCGGCTGAGATTGAAACCTGTTTATTGACAGCAGTGATTTTTTGGCTGAGGGCCTTGGACATATCCAGGCCCTTTGCCGGATTTGTTTCAACGTAGGTAAGCAACGGCCCAAAATAAAAAAAGAAGGAGATTCTTATGTACGTGATCCTAGGAGCCACCGGAAATACTGGAAATGTCGTCGCAAACCACTTGCTTGCGAAAGGCCAGAAAGTTCGCGTGGTGGGGAGGAATGCCGACCGTTTACGGGCTCTCGCCAATCGTGGCGCAGAACCCTTTGTCTGTGAATTGAGCGATGTCGGGACGCTGGTCAAGGCCTTCTCGAACGCGCAAGGCGTTTACGTCATGATCCCGCCGGACCTGAGCAGCCCAGATTTTCGCGCCCATCAGGACCGGATCACCGGCGCACTGGCGGCTGCGCTGGAGAGGGCGGGTGTGAAGCACGCCGTGTCACTCAGCAGCATTGGCGCGGACAAGACGGAAAGAACTGGTCCCGTCGTTGGCCTCCATTATCTGGAACAGCAACTCAATCGCGTCGCCGGACTCAAGGTCTTGCATTTGCGCGCAGGGTACTTCATGGAGAACACCCTTGCACAAATCGGCATCATCCAAACGATGGGCATCACCGCGGGCCCCTTGCGACCTGACCTGAAGCTTCCGGTGATTGCCACGCGTGATATCGGAGTGGCGGCAGCCGAGGCCTTGCTCAAGCTGGACTTCCTTCCCCATCAATCACGTGAACTCCTGGGACACCGGGATCTCAGCATGGCCGAGGCGGCAGCAATCATCGGTAAAGCGATCAACAGGCCTAATCTTGCGTATACCCAACTGCCCGATGACCAGCTCCGGCCCGCTTTAACGCAAATGGGGATGTCTCTGAACGGCGCCAATCTCATTCTCGAGATGTCTGCGGCTCTGAACTCAGGCCACATGACTGCCCTGGAGAAACGCTCGCCCCAGAACTCCACGCCGACTTCTTATGAGACATTTGTGAATGAGGAGTTTGTTCCCCGCTTCCAGGGCAAGGCGGCCCGGGCCTAAGGGACCACAACGGACTCTCAAGAGGAAGGGACATGGTTCGCTCATTTATATGAGGACGCGAACAGCTCCCGGCGGGTGGCCAAAGAATGAATTCAAGGGGCCACCCCTCTCTTGAATCCGGGGGAAACCCGGATTAATCGGCCAGAGAACGGAACAGGGAGAGGGTTGCGCACTGAAAGTTTGTGAGGATAAAAAAACGAGAAACTCTCTTTAATGCCACCGCAAGCGCTCACGCAGGGAAGTGATATGAGCCACATGATGCCGACCGTGCCACGCATAAAGACAGAGATTCTTTTCTAAACTGACGATACCCAGTTCCGGATGTCTAAACGTGCGGGTAAGATCCTTGGAAGAGAGTGACCTCAGGAGCATTACCCATCGGCTGTGCAACGACTCCAGCAGTGAGAGCGAAGTGGCAATCGGGGCGGTGCGTGCATCTACGAGCTCTGCCCAGCGGTCTTCACGATACGGCTTAATGGTGGGCTCTTCTTCGGTTAAGGCCAGCTTGAAGCGGATGTAGCTATTGAGGTGACTGTCGGGTAAATGATGTACCACTTGCCGGA
>JBAVHJ010000054.1:0-1554 GCA_049685715.1 Terriglobia bacterium
CGCATGCTAAACTCAAGCGAAGCCTCCACCGTCGCGTGGTGGTCGACCCGAGCCCCACCGGTCGTTCGGGAGACAATCCAGAGAATGGCCTTGCAGCAAAACGGAAAAGTGGAGCGGCGGGACTGCCCCGTCTTCGTCGTCGGATGTCACCGCTCCGGCACCAACCTGGTGTATGACACGTTGCTCTCCGCAGGTGGCTTCGCGATTCACCGTGGCTACCTCCCCATCTACAAGATGCTGATCCCGCGTTTCGGGCGGATCGATAAGCTGGAGAACCGCAGGCGGATTGTGGAGACATGGCTGCTCAGCAAGGGGTTTCGGCGCTCCGGCCTCGACGCCGAGGCGATCACCGCGGAATTAATGGCCGGCTGCCGTACCGGCGGTGACTTCATCCGTATCGTCATGGACAACGTTGCCCGGGAACAGAAGGCTCCCCGCTGGGTGCTCTATGATCCGGACAACGCGCTCCGCCTTCCCCTGGTTAAGAAAGACTTTCCCGCTGCGCTCATCATCCACATGGTTCGTGATGGCCGGGACATCGCACTTTCCCTGAAAAAAATGGCCGGATTTCGGCCGCTACCCTGGGATCGCAAATCACGCGGACTGGAAGCCACGGCCCTGTTCTGGGAGTGGATGGTGCGCAAAGGACGCAGTGGTGGGCGCCGCTTCCCCGAGGATTACATCGAAATCCACTACGAAGATCTGGTATCCAACCCGCGGGAAATCCTGGCCCGGCTCGGCCAGTTTCTGGATCATGACCTCGACTTCGACCGGATCCAGAGAACCGCCCTGGGACGGCTCACCGTGAGCAACTCGTCGTTCCGGGACGAGGAAGGAAAGGACAAGATCAATCCCGTCAACCGCTGGAAAGAGAGGCTCTCGCCCGCACAAACCGCGTCGCTCGAGGCGCTAGTGGGTCGGTGTCTCGCGGAAATGGGATATTCGTTGTCGGTACCCGAGTCCGAGCGCCGCCCCGGCCTGCGCGAGGCGTGGATGCGTACGGTGTACCTCAACTACCTCGACGCAAAGTTCTGGGCAAAGATGAACACGCCGCTCGGGAGGCTGGCCAACCTGTCGGCGATGGAACTGTCGGACGCGCCACCGCAGCCAACTGCCGCACCCCCCCGTTGACTTCGTCAGCCCCAGACCGGAGCACCGGCGCCTTCGCCGGGGTCCCCAGCACGCCCGCCTTTGGCGTGACGGGGTGGATGGCCGGCTGTCCGGACGGGCGCCCCGAAAGTCCAAGACCACGGTGCTAGTGAACGGTGCTAGTGATTTGTTCCTTTCGCGAATCGTTCCAGCCGGTACACCGCCTCCGCGGTCCCGTCCTTCAGCACCAGGCGCGCCACCATCTCCCCCAGCGCCGGGCCATGTTTGAACCCGTGCCCCGATCCGCCACCGACAATCCACACATTCTGATTCGCCGGATGCCGGTCCACGATGAAGTTGTGGTCAGTCGTATTTTCGTACTGGCAGACGCGAGTCTCAACCAGCGGCGCCCCCTTCATCCCCGGAAACCGGTAGGCGAGATAGCGCCGCGCGTCGGCCAGGCGG
>JBAVHJ010000055.1:0-1975 GCA_049685715.1 Terriglobia bacterium
GATCACTTCCGTGCCCAAATTCTTTCCCATGTGCTTTTCATCGGCGGTGAACTCTTTCATGCCATCATTCATGCGTGACATCATCATCTCCGGCATCTCCATGACACCCATTTGAGCACTTTTCATAATGAGTCGGTAGACATGAACGCTGTCCCCCTGCGGGGCGACCAGGTATTTCATAACCGAGTCGCCGTTTGCTCCTCCCGAGAAGGCAATCTCCATCCAGTAGGCCGTGGTTCCTCTTATGTCCTCTTTGCCAACGACAGCCATCTCCATTTCGCTTTTTTGACCCTTGGAATCTGTGACTTCGTAGACGGCTCCCGCCCCGACCTTGGGGTGAAATAATCCCGCCAGAAACTGACCGCTCATCATCTCCCTTTGGGCGAAGGCAGTCACCGCAAGCAGGATGAAGAGAACAAAGCTCAAGGATACCGTGATCCACAGGGTACGTCTCTTTGATACCATCATGATTCCTCCTGAACGATTGTAAGCAGGTTAGTGCGTTGGCAACAGAGTCGCATTCACTCAAGGTCATCTGCTTGAAAAACCTCGACCACGTCGCGCGGACGGGGGCGAAGGACTCCCTTGCCCACGAGAGCAGGGAAGCATTTTCATTTCACCAGAAGAGTGTCTGCCAACGGTGAATGCGCGTGTGCTGCCGAATAGAACAGACCTCTTATCGCGGTGCCTCGTCGATCTCTCGAAAGTAATCTTTCTTGACCAGAACCTCGCGCGGCTTACTCCCGTCCGCGGGTCCGACAATGTCGTCTCGCTCCATCATGTCGATTAATCGGGCGGCGCGGCTGTATCCAATGCGCAAGCGACGCTGCAAAGTCGACGTGGAGGCTTTGCCCTGCTCCACCACCAGGCGCACGGCCTCATCGTACATTTCATCCTTTTCTCCCATCTCCTTTTCAAGCTGTTCCTTTTCCTTAAGGTCCTCCAGAACGGTCTCGTTGTAAGTGGGCGAAGCCTGCTTCCGAAGGTGTTCCGTGACCGCTGCGATCTCGACTTCAGTGACCAGGGCGCCATGCACGCGCACCAGCCGCGCCGAGCCGGGCGGCAGAAGCAGCATGTCCCCTTTGCCGAGAAGTTGTTCCGCCCCGTTGCAGTCGAGAATGGTGCGGGAGTCCACCTTCGAGGCGACCCGGAATGAGATGCGGCAAGGAAAATTCGATTTAATCAGACCCGTGATGACATCCACCGACGGACGCTGGGTGGCCAGGATGAGGTGAATACCCACGGCGCGCGCCATCTGAGCGAGGCGCGTGATGGATTCTTCGACGTCCTTGGCGGCCACCATCATCAGGTCCGCGAGTTCATCAATGACGATCACGATATAGGGGAGCGGAGTGTTGTCCCCGTTGCCGGCGTTTTCGTCGAGGGCCGGGCTCGTCATCTCACTGACGATTTTGTTGTATTGATCGATGTTGCGGCAGCCATGCTGGGCCAGGCGGCGGTAACGATTCTCCATCTCGCGCGTCGCCCACATCAAGGCGTTTGATGCCTTTTTCGGCTCGTCTACCACGGGAGTGAGGAGGTGGGGAATGTCGCGATAAAGTCCCAACTCCAGACGCTTGGGGTCCACCAGGATCAACTTCACCTCATCCGGGCGGCATTTGCACAGAATGGAAATCAACATCGAATTGATGGCCACGCTCTTGCCGGAACCGGTGGAGCCCGCGATCAGGAGATGAGGCATTTTGGCGAGGTCCTGCACAACGATTTCGCCCGTGATATCCTTGCCCAAACCCAGGGTGAGCCGGGAGGCGGAGCTTTGAAACTCCCCGGATTCCAGGATCTCGCGAATCGCGATGGTTTCGCGCTGCTCGTTGGGAACCTCAATGCCGACGGTGGATTTTCCAGGCATGCGATCGATCAGGACGGATTCGGCCTCCAGCGCCAGACAGAGATCGTCTTCGAGGTTTGTTATGCGGCTGTATTTGACCCCCGCGTCGGGTTTAAACTCGAAGGT
>JBAVHJ010000056.1:0-8504 GCA_049685715.1 Terriglobia bacterium
GAAGAGTATTCCGACTTCTTTTTGCCGGAGCGCCCTGCCAGCTCTTGCGCCACGTCGTCGAGGGAAACTCCTTCTTCGATGAGCAGGACAAGAAGATGATAAAAGAGGTCAGCGGCTTCATAGGCGATTTGCTTCTTGGAGTGGTTTTTTGCCGCCAGAATAGTTTCCGCCGATTCCTCCGCCACCTTCTTGGCAATATGATCCAGTCCTTTTTTGAAAAGCTCGGTGGTATAGGAACCTTCCGGCAATTCGCGCTGCCGTTGCGTAATCACACGAGACAACTCGTTGAGGACTTGCCCCAGATCTAGCGGAGGGAAAACCGCCGGCGAAGGATTCAGGTCTGGCTCTGCCATGGGGGCTCCGGTCAAACTCGTAAAAAAACAACTTTCGGCACCCGTATGGCAAGCCGGCCCCCGGGCAGTCACCTCGATCAGCAACGCGTCGCCATCACAATCGACGGTGATCTGATTTACGCGCTGGGTGTGACCGCTAGTCGCGCCTTTGTGCCAGAGGGCGTTTCGGGAGCGGCTCCAGAACCAAGTTTCCCCGCTTTCCAGTGTTTTCTTCAAGCTTTCTTCATTCATGTAGGCAAGTGTCAACAATCGCTTTGTGTGGGTATCCTGAACCACTGCCGGGATCAGGCCTCCGGCATTGAATTTTACTTTTGAAAGAAGATCATTCGAAGACATTGGGATTTTGATGGTGCTTAATTCCTCATTTTATTCAGAACGAATGTACGTGTAAACCCACTGCGCCAGGTTGCCGGGTCCCTCTCAATGAACGTTTACTAGCGACTCCCGGCTCTAGCGCACCCAGACGCCTTTAGACCGCAGATACTCCTTTGCCTGGTGGATTGAACAGGTTCCAAAGTGAAAGATCGAGGCGGCCAGGACCGCGCTTGCCTTGCCCATCGTCAGGCCCTCATAAAGATGATTGAGCGAGCCCACCCCTCCGGACGCGATAACTGGAACGCGAACGGAATCAGCGATAGTGCTTGTCAATTCCAGATCATATCCCGCTTGAGTCCCGTCCCGGTCCATCGAGGTAAGCAAAATCTCGCCGGCGCCACGCTCGACCGCGTTTTGGGCCCATTCGACCGCGTCGAGCGCCGTTTCCTGACGTCCTCCGTGGCTGAAGACCTTCCATCGTATCGAACCCGGCGTTGGAGTGCTCCCATTGCCATCCTGGCGACGGGCATCAATCGCCAGGACCACGCATTGGCTGCCAAATTTTTCCGCGGCCTCGGTGATCAGAGATGGATTGTGTATGGCGGCGGTGTTCAGAGAAACTTTGTCGGCTCCCGATTTCAGGATGTTTCGAATATCGTCAATGGATCGGATCCCGCCTCCGATCGTGAAGGGAATGAACACTTCATCAGCCACGCGGGCCGCCAAATCTCCCGCCGTTCTCCGGTACGAAGACGAAGCCGTGATGTCGAGGAAGACCAACTCATCGGCCCCTTCCTCGTCGTATCGACGAGCGCACTCCACCGGGTCTCCCGCATCGCGCAGTTGGACGAAACGAATCCCCTTGACGACACGGCCGCCATCGACATCAAGGCAGGGGATGATCCGCTTGGCAAGCATTGGCTTGACAATTACCTCCAGAATGAAATGAAGGCATTCGCACAGATGGCCAGCGCAGCAATCAGAAGAATCACGGCCGCGGCCAGGAACCCCCTGATGTCTGCGAGCACTTGGAGGGCGAGGAGCGTGATGGCCAAAACAAATCCGGCGGCTCCCGCCATCAGCCACCGCGTACGCCGCTGGTTCCTGTCTCGCTCCAATTCGTACGCATGCGCCTCATTTTCCATTTGGGCGCTTTTCTTATGAACGGTCTCCATCTGGATGGCGTACTCAGCGATCCTCAGCCTGTAGTTTTCACGGACGAGATCATCAAGGTCCTCTCGAATTGCCAGTTCGTTCAAGCGGAGTTCCAACTGCTCCTTCTGGATTTTGTAGAAGTGTTCTAGCTGGAAGTCGGACAGAAAAGCAATCCATCGGTTACTCGCCAGAGTTTGGGCCCTTTCGGCGGACTCAATAAAGTGGAATCCAGCGAGGATGGTGGATAGCACGCCCAAGGCGCAGAGGACCATGAGGACGGCCGGGACAGCATAAGCTCTGCGCGCCGAGCGCCCATTTTCGACCGAGGTGGATTGGTCTATTGCGTTCATTCCTGTTTAACCTTGAGGTCCCCGGAGGAAGTTATGGGACAATGTGAACTCAAGCATCTCTGAATCCCCCTTCGATTTCAGCCTGCACGGAGGTTAGGATCTGGAGGTGGCCGCCAGTGCTTCTTTGAGTGTGAACTTCGCCTCATACAGAGCCTTTCCGACGATCACACCGTCAATCCCCCGATTCGCAAGAGTGCGTGCTCGGATCAGATCATCGAGTGACCCGATTCCCCCGGAGAGGATGACTGAACCTTTGGTTACTCGCGCAATCCCCTCGGCAAGGGCATAATTGGGGCCCGATAGCATCCCATCCTGGGCGATGTCCGTAACCACGAACACATTGATCCCGTGCAAGGCCAGGTTTTTGGCGAATTTTTTGGGTTCAGAGTCGGTTTCCAGTTTCCATCCACGGGTGGCCACATGCTCGTCTCTCACATCGATACCCACCGCGAGATAGTCTCCGAACTGCTCAATGGCCTGATGCAACATGGAATAATTTTCGACAGCGGCCGTGCCAATGACCACCCGGCTGGCTCCTATGGCAATCGCTTTTTCAATGCGCGCAAGGCTGCGCATCCCGCCCCCCAGTTGGACCGGGATCCGGACAACTCGAAGAATTTCCTCGACCACCTCTTCGTTCTTGTGGCTCTCAGAGAGCGCTGCATCCAGGTCCACGACGTGAAGCCACTCCGCACCTTCCCGCTCCCAATGCAATGCCGTCTGAACCGGGTTCCGGGAGTACTCCTTCACCCTTTCGGCGCGCCCTTGCACCAAACGCACACATTTTCCATCTTTGACGTCAATGGCAGGATAGAGGACCATTTTGGTTTTCAACTTGCAAGCGTCCAGCCCATCGGGAGGATCCCGCCAAGGCAGGAACGCGCTAGCCTTGAGCCCTCGGGAATTCAGCAAAGTTTTTCAACAGACGGAGGCCCGGTCGCTGGCTCTTCTCCGGATGAAATTGTGTGGAAAATACGTGGCCGCGCTCAATCACGACAGGGAATTCGATCCCGTAATCTGTCGTTGCGGTCACATGGGCCTCATCACAGCCGTCAACATAGTAAGAATGGATGAAATAGACAAAGCTTTCGGGCTCCACTCCGGCAAGCAGGCCCGTGGTCTTCTTAAGATGGAGTTGGTTCCAACCCATGTGAGGCACAGGCAAAGATTCGGGCAGCCTTTTGATTCTGCCTTGGAACAACCCCAGGCCGTGGTGCTTTCCGAATTCCTCGCTTTCCTCAAACAACACTTGCTGTCCGATGCAGATGCCAAGGAGGGGGATGGCTCGTCCCACGGCTTCAAGGATGGGAGAGACGAGTTCGAGCTCCCTCAAGCGCTTCATTTCATCTCCGAAGGCCCCGTCTCCGGGAAGTATAAGCTTTTCCGCTTTCTCAACGACCTCGCGGTCGGAGGAGATTTGGGCAGGATAGCCGAGATATTCAAATGCCTTCTGCACGCTTCGTAGGTTTCCCATCCCACAATCGATGATAGTAATCATGTCCAATGCTCAAAGTCTTGGAAGTCCATCCAAGCAGCGGTCCCTCTCCAACTTCTGACCTCTGACTTCTCCCTTCTGGCCCTTAGCTTTTTCTCACTGACCACTGACCACAGTTTCCCCGGCAACTATGACAGCATCCCCTTTGTTGACGGGACCCCTGCGACGCGAGGGTCAATGCGGGTCGCGGCGGATAAGGCTCGCGCACAGGCTTTGAAGCAGGCTTCGCATATATGGTGAGAATTCCTTCCATAAAGGAGCTCGAGGTGGAGGTTGATCCGGGCGTGGGTCCCCAGGGATTCAAAAAAGTGTTCCACGAGTTCCGTATCCAGATCCCCCAGGTTTTTTCTCGGGATCTTCGCTTTGAAGAGCGTATAAGGGCGGCCGGAGAAATCAACACAGCCTCGCACCAGGGTTTCATCCATGGGGATGTAGGCATGCCCGTACCGCACCAGTCCAACTTTGCCTCCCACGGCTTGCGCAAACGCCTGACCCAATGCGATCCCTATGTCTTCGACGGAATGGTGAGCGTCGATGTGAAGGTCACCCCGGCACCGCAGATCAAGGTCAAATAATCCATGCCGGGCAAAGCCGGTGAGCATGTGGTCGAGAAAGCTAATCCCCGTCCGGATCTTTCCTCGACCCACACCATCCAAATTGAGTCGAAGGTGGATATCCGTCTCTTTGGTTTTGCGATCAACGATGGCAATTCGCGGCTTATTCTTCATGAGGTTTTCTCGATAACTCCTCCCTTGGGAGACCCTATCGATGAGCCGTTCAACTGCGTGGTAACACGGGTCACTCACCTCGAGTTCTTGAGTCAGAGTATCCCGGGGTTGTCTTCTTCTAAGGAAACGGAGTGGATTCTTTTGTCCTGGAGAGACTCCTTCAGGGCCGAAACAAAAAATCCGTTTTCCTTTGCATTCCCCACAGTAACGCGAAGGCATCGCTCCAGCAAGGGGGCCTTGCTCACATCACGAACCAACACGGATTGGGCGTAGAGGGATTCAAACAGCACGGGGGCGGGGAGTGGGGTGCGAAAGAGCATGAAATTCGCTCCTGAAGGAAACAACTCAACGCTCTCGATCTGTCTCAACTGGGTTGCAAGGGACTCCCGCAATTCGATAACTCTCTTGACGTTGGCCTGAAGCAAATCAATGCGATCCAGACCTGCCTCGGCTGCCGCAATCGACACGAAATTAAGATTGTAAGGCAGCTTGGCCTTGGCCACTTCTGCCGTAAGGGCCGGGTCTGCAAGCAAATAGCCGATGCGAAGCCCCGCCATCGCCATGGCCTTTGAAAAAGTTCGAAGCAGGATCAGGTTCGGAAATTTTCGGAGTAGTTCGAAGCAGGTCGTCCCGCTGAATTCGTAATACGCCTCATCCACGATGACCAGGCCGGAAGTGGAACCGAGAATCTCCTCGATGGCCTCTGGACTGAGCCGGGTGCCCGTGGGGTTATTGGGGACACACACGATGGTTAAATCGGCCTCCCGGGCTCCCCGGCAGATCGCCCCAACATCGAATTGCAAATCGGGGGTCAGAAAAAGTTCGCGGTACTCTGCCCCGGTGATCATTACGAGCTGCCGATAAACCGAGAAGGAAGGCTGGACAACAGCGACTTGGGTCCCTGGGCCGGCGACTGCGAGAAGAATGGTTTTCAGGATTTCATTAGAACCATTGCCGATGAGAAGTCCTTCCTCCGGCCAGCCCGCTGACCTTGAGAGCTTGGCGAGCAATCTCCGGGGAACCAGCTCCGGGTATCGCGTCCATTCACGATTCTGAAGTTGCTCCACCACGGCCTCTTTGATAACTTGGGGAGTATCGAGTGGATTCTCATTCATATCCAGTTTTATACGTGCGTCCACATGTTTGAGCGAATAAGGGACCAGTCCCCGGACATTCGGCCGGATCTTATTAAGAAACCCACTTATGGGGGAATCGGACATGGCTCATTTCACCTCATCCGGGCCAGAGCGTTGTCTTTATTCTTTTTCCCTGGCAAGCGGATCTCGACGCTCCGGGCATGCGCCGTCAGTTGTTCCGACCGGGCGAGCTGGATAATGGCACGGGCGTCCTTTTCAAGGCGCATTGGTGAATACTGAATCATTGAGGTCCGCTTCACAAAATCGTAAACGCCCAGCGGCGATGAGAAGCGGGCCGTGCCACTGGTGGGCAGGACATGATTCGGTCCCGCGAAGTAATCGCCCACGGCTTCGGGGGAAAAGGCTCCCAAGAAAATGGCTCCTGCATTGCGGATCCGGCGGCTGAAAGGTTCCGGGTGCCGGAGATGCAATTCGAGATGCTCCGGAGCGAGTTCGTTCACAATGGCCTCGGCCTCCGAAAGGTTGCGGGTCACAATCACCGCACCCAGCACATCGATCGATCTCCTGCAAATGGCACGACGCGTGAGATCAACCACTTGCCTTTCAATCTCCTGTTGAATTCGAAGGGCCAGTCCTTCGGAGTTGGTGACACAAATGGCAGAGGCTTCGACATCATGCTCGGCCTGGGCCAGCAAATCGGCGGCGATCCAGCGGGCATCCGCCCTCGAGTCAGCGACGACGACGACCTCGCTCGGGCCGGCAATCATGTCAATGTCCACCATCCCATAGACCATGCGTTTCGCTGCGGCAACAAAGCGATTTCCGGGTCCCACGATCTTATCCACCCGGGGGATGCTCCGAGTGCCGAATGCGAGGGCTGCCACCGCCTGGGCCCCTCCCACGGCATAAACCTCGTCCAAATTCATCTCCACCAGGGCCGCCGCGAGCCCGGCATTGGCCTCGAGGTTCCTGGGGGGGGTCGCCACCGCAATCCTGCGGACACCGGCGACCCGCGCCGGGATAGCGTTCATGAGCACGGTCGACGGATAGGCCGCAGTGCCCCCGGGAACGTAAAGTCCCAAGGCGGCAATGGGAGTCAAACGCTGGCCCACAAATGACCCCCGGCCCCGGGGCATGCTCCATGACTTCTCGACCTGCCGGCGATGAAAATTTTCGATGTTACGGCGGGCCTGCGCCATTGCCCGACGCAGGCTGCTGGGGGCGGAGGCGGCTTTCTTCTTGATCGTTGAAAAGGGAATACGGACCGAACGAAGCCGCACCTCATCCAGCTCATGAGTCAATTGACGGAGTGCTTTGTCACCGTCCCGCTGGACCCGTCTCAGAATCGACTCCACCACGCGGAAAATTCCAGGATCAACGCCCTGGTGGCGAGAGAGAATTTTCCGGACCTTCGGATGTCGTCGAAACTGGGAGCTGGTGATGATTTCGATCATACTGTTTTCTTCGGCGCGACCACGTGCTCGATCCGCCTCAACAGTTCGGAAATCCGCTCGCGCCGTAATTGATAGGAGGCGCGATTGACGATCAGGCGCGCCGTGGATTCACCAATGACATGGATCACCTTCAGGCCATTCTGCCTTAAGGTCAGCCCCGTCTGCACCAGATCCACAATGCAGTCTGCCAATCCCAGCACAGGGGCAAGCTCAATGGACCCCGAGAGGACGATAATCTCCACCGGAACTCCGCGCTTCGTGAAATACTCTGCCGTAAGGTGGGGATATTTTGTGGCGATGCGTAAAGTGGAAACGCCATCTTGCCCGTTGTCCGGTTTGAATTGCTTCATCGCAGCCACGACAATCTTGCATTCTCCAAATCTCAAATCCAAGGGTTGGTGAACATCGGGAGAAGCCTCAAGGAGTACGTCAAGTCCTACAATACCCAGGTCGGCCACCCCATACTCAACATAGACTGGGACATCGGAGGGTTTGACATAAATGAATCGAAGCATCCCACGGCGGTCGGCAATAACCAGCTTGCGCGACTCGGCGGCACGGGCAGGGATACGATACCCCAGCTTCGAGAACAGCTCGAGCGAAGGATCGAACAAACGGCCTTTGGAAATGGCAACGGTTAGCATTTCAGTTCCAAGGTCCAAGTTCAAGGTTCAAAGTTTAAAGTTCAAAGTCCGAACACAGCTCAATGTTCCAGTTTCAAAGTTAGAGATCCCGCTATTTCAACTCTGACTTCTGGCCTCTGGCTTCCTACTTTCGGTCTCTGTCTTCCTTTCCCTACCCCCCAAATACCTAATACCTGCCCTACCCCAACTTGACCCGCTGGCCAGAGCGTCGTGCCTTGAGGACCTTGGAAAACTGCCGGCGCAAATTTTCTGATGTCAGGTGAAAGCTCCGAGGGGAATTGACCGGAGCGCGCCTGACATGGGCACATTGCATCAGTCGCTCCAAGCTAAATGAAAATCCAACTGCGCGCCAGGATGCACCGAAATTCGAAAAAAGCTTGTCATAGCGCCCACCCCCCCCTATTTCAAAACCGAGTCCCGGGACAAAGATTCGAAACACCATACCGGTGTAATATTCGAGGCCGCGCACCTCGCTCAAATCAAGGGTAAGGTGTCGATCGAATCCAAGGGAGGAGAAGGTTCGGGTGATTCCTTCCAGATGGTCCAAGGCCCCCAGCGACCGATCGTTTGTGACCAGCCTTCGCGCCCTGCGGAGGACTTCCCGGCCTCCGGTCAACTCGGGGAGGGCCAACAGGGTGTCCTTGCGCCGGCCCTTGAGGTTCAGCCGGCGCAGTTCCGCTCGAAGGGATGTCTTATCTTTGATATCAATCAATTCTCGCAGTCTTTGGAGAATTACAGGTTCACAACCAATTCGGTCAGCGATTCCCGCGAAGTACTCCATGTGTCCCAGATTGATCTGAAAGTCCTTGAGACCGAGATGTGTAAGAACCTCCATGGCAATCGCGAGGACCTCCACATCCGCTTCAAAACGGGATCCCCCGATATGTTCCAGGCCGATTTGAGAGAACTCTCT
>JBAVHJ010000057.1:0-7705 GCA_049685715.1 Terriglobia bacterium
ACCACATGACGATGCACCAGTTCGGGAAGTTCATCCAGGGTCTTCAGCGTGGGGCAGATCGCTTTGGCCTTCTCAATGTTTTCCTCCCCGTTCGACACGCGCACAATGCTGGAAAGTTTGGCGCCCAGAACCTCATGATCGTGGATCATCCGCGCAATCGCAAGGGCTTCATCGCTGATCCCGACGACGATGAAATACTGGAATCCTCCGAATCGCCTGCGCACTGTCCTCCGAAGACGCTTCGTGGACACGCGAAAAATGGAGAGCGAGAGAAAGTCGATGATGAGGAAGATGCCAATCAGCGAGCGGCTGAGATCGAGTTTGAATGCCGCCACCAGAACGAGCACCATGGCGCCACCGATCATGACCTGCTGCGCTGCATTTCGCACACTGACGATGTTTTCCTGTCGCTCGACGATGCGATAGGCATCCAGCAGGATCGCGATCACGGCCCACAGAACGAGAATCCCCACCAACAAACTGCCATATTCCCCCAGGGGATAGATTTCCCTCCGGAAAGGAAGCGCCCGGCGAACCCCAAAGGCGATTACGAAGCTGAAGGCCGTCAACAGGCTTTCCAGCACCGCCAGGACAATCGCCGTAATCCTATTCTTTCGTTTCAGCATACTGCCACTGTTGGGTTTGGAGTTCATGGACCTGGAGGATCTTCGGAAGCATCAGGTCACGGGCAACCATCGCGGTTCGAAGGAGGGGCCTTCCCTGCAGCCAGGCTTGAGCAACAATGTTCAGGATTCCTGAATAAGATATGCGGGCGGCCTCTTCTTCACTCGGCCGAGTTGGAAACAGCGGAGACACGGAGTTGTGCCACAAGATTATTGGCCCGCAGCAGGGATTCAAAGGTCCCCGCATCAGTCCACCATCCCTCCAGGATGTCGTACGCCATCGTGCCCCGGGCAATATAGGCGTTATTGACATCGGTGATTTCCAGCTCCCCACGCCCTGAGGGCTTCAACGTCCGAATAATCTCAAACACTTCCCCATCGTAAAAATAAACCCCGGTCACGGCATAGTTGGACTTGGGAACCTTGGGTTTTTCCTCAATGCCGATCACGCGGCTGCCATCCAGTTGGGCGACCCCAAACCGCCCCGGGTCCGGGACTTTCTTAAGAAGAATTCGGGCCCCCCGCCCCTGCTTCTGAAAAGCCTCCGAGGTGGCTCGAATGGATCTTTCCAGGAGGTTATCGCCCAGGATGACACAGATCGATTGGCCCTCGGCAAAGAACTCGGCGAGTGACAGGGCCTGGGCAATCCCTCCTTCGCCTTCCTGGTACGTATAGTTAATATGCCGCAATCCGAACTCTTTACCGTTTCCAAGAAGCTTCAGGAATTCACCGGCGTGGTTGCCGCCCGTCACCACCATGATATCGGTGATACCCGCGTCCACTAGGGTCTGGATGGGGTAATGGATCATGGGTTTATTGTAGACCGGCAGCAAATGCTTGTTCGTCACTCGGGTCAGGGGATAAAGCCGCGTTCCCAACCCCCCCGCCAACACGACACCTTTCATAATCCTCACCACCCGGGGTCTAAAGTGCAAAAAAATAAGCGCCTGGGCGCTTTCTGGAACTGTTGGCAGTGTAACGCGCCGTTGCGCGGGGTGTCAAAGAATTTGTTGTGAGGCAAACTTTTCCGTGATATTCTTCGTCAAAAGTGATGTTAACTGGACGGTTAACACTCTTTTATCGCCGGATGGACTCAAACGCACGCCCCAACCAAAATGCAAGAAACCGCAATCTCAGGGAGCGCTTTTTTGTGAAATTCACACGCTTAAGATGGCATTACATCCTGATCCTCGCCTGCCTAACCGCCGTATGCGTCGGATGTGCCGGAGATCCCGAATTTCGAAAGGGAAAAGCTCAGGAAACGGCCAAGAACTTCGACCAGGCAATGATCGACTTCAAGAAGGCGTTGGACAAGAACCCCAACAACCTCGTTTATCAGGTGTATTACGACCGCGCCCGCCTGAAGGCCGGAATCACGCATTACGAGAATGGGCAACAGCTGGAAAGGGCTCAAAAGTACACGGAAGCCTTGGCCGAATATCAGCAGGCCTATACCATTGACCCGTCCAACGATGTGGCGCGTGATGATTACACTCGCCTCAAAGAATTCGTCGATTATCCGAGTCCTGGCAAGCAGTTTTCCGGGGTCCAGAACATGATCAAGGAAAACGAAACCAATCCCGCGCGCGCCGCGGAGTTCTCTCCGGCGATGGCGACCCCCATTACCCTTAAGATCACGGACACGGGAAAACGCGTTTACGAAACGATCTCAAAGCTGGCCGGCATCAATGTGGTGTTCGACCCGGATTATGAGCGCGCCCAGGCGCAGGAACGCCTTACCGTTGAGTTGAATAATGTGACGTTGTTGGAAGCGCTCGAGATCATGCAGATCAAGACGCGGACTTTTTGGAAGCCGCTGAACGCCAGTACCCTTCTTGTCATCCCTGACAATCAGAGCAAAAGACGGGATTTTGAGGACCAGGTCATCAAAACGATTTACCTCTCCAACTCGCTCGCGGCCACCGACCTGACTGAGACCGTTAATGCCCTTCGCCAGTTGCTCACGCTGAGAAATGTCGTCCAATCGAACGCCCTGAATGCGATTATCATCCGCGATACGCCCGACAAGGTGGCCATCGCCGAGAAGATCGTCCAATCCATCGACAAGGCAAAACCTGAGGTCATTATCGACGTGGCCGTCATGGAAGCGGACCGGGACCGCATCCGGGACCTTGGAATCAGCCCTTTCTTCGGGAGTTCGGCGGGGGTTGGGACCTCGGCCTCATTTAATAATGCGCTCACAGGGGGTGCTACGGTCACAGGCGGGACCACCACCACGGGCACCACGACTTCGACCTCTCCGGGCACGATCCCCGCCAACCGGCTGGGACATTTATCCGGCGGGAGCTTCAGCGTCGTGATTCCCTCGGCGACGGCCCAGGCTTTGCTTTCAGACACGCGAGCGAGGGTTCTGCAAAATCCCCAATTGCGGGCCTCCGACGGGAAGCTGGCCAAGATCAGAATCGGGCAGAAGGTGCCCATATCGACCGGTAGTTTCACGCCCTTTACCGGAGGCGGGGCCACCGCGGGAAATATCTTCAGCCAATTCCAATATCAGGACGTAGGTGTGAATCTGGACATTACGCCCAAGGTCCATCTGAATCGAGAAATCACGCTGACGGTCAAGGTGGAAATTTCCTCCATCGCGGGCCAGCAGAATTTCAACGGCCTGCTCGAACCGATCTTCAACAACCGTTCCGTGGAACATGAAATCACCCTCAAAGAGGGCGAGGCCAATGTTCTGGCCGGGATTATTTCTGACGATGACCGGAAGGTGGTTTCAGGCGTTCCCGGGTTGAGCCAGATTCCCATCCTTCGATTCCTCTTCTCGAACGAGCACACGGAGCGCAATACCCAGGAATTCATCATCGTCATGACGCCGCACATCGTGCGCTTGCCGCAATTTGATGAGATCAATGTCCGGGGCCTTTACGTTGGAACCGACAGCGTGATTCAATTCAAGAACAAGGCGCCCCGGCTCGGGGAGGTTGCTGCCACCCAGCCGGCCGTCACCCCACCCGTGACCTCTCAACCGGCGCCGAACCCGCCGAAGAGTCAGGCTCCAGTTCCGACACCAGCGCCCCAGGCCCCTGTGGCTCCACCCTCGGTTGCGACCCCCCAGGGACCGGTCTCGGGTGCCGTCTTCAGGTTCAACCCTCCGACGAGCACGGTCCCGGTCGGCAAACCATTCATGGTGACAATCAACGTGGACAATATTCAGAACCTCTATGGCTGCACGCTGGCTCTTGCTTGGGACCCCCGGGTGATGCGGCTTAGAGACGCGACTGAGGCCGGACTCATGGGAAGCGACGATCAGCCGATCGCGCTGGTTCAGCGGCCTGACAATGAAGCGGGAACCGTCGTCGTCACCTTGTCGCGTCCTCCTGAGGCCGGCGCCGTCCATGGGTCAGGAAGTCTTCTGGTGCTGGCCTTTGATCCGATTGCACCCGGCACGACCACGCTGGCTTTCTCACAAGTGTTTCCTCGAGATCCCGCGGGGGGGCGCATTGCGGCAACTTCCTCAACCGGGCAGATTGTAATCAAATGAACTCGAGGCAAAGAAGAGCCCTTCGTTTGAAAGTGTCGAAAAGTGATGCGTCGTAAAACCTGGGAGAGGGAAAACCAGAACGGATTTTCGATCGTCGAGCTGATCGTGGCGTTCACGATTATGTCGATCCTGGCCACGGCAGCTCTTCCACTGGCGCGTGTGACGATCCAGCGCCAACGCGAGATCGAATTGCATCGCGCGCTTCGCGAGATCAGGGACGCCATCGATAAGTTCAAAATGGCCTCTGATCAGAACATGATCGAAAAGAAACTGGATACCGAGGGATACCCTCCCGATCTCCAGACTCTGGTCGACGGCCTGCCGCTCATGAATACCGTCGACAAGAAGATCAAGTTCCTCCGACGGATTCCCAAAGACCCCATGACGGGCACCACGGAGTGGGGGTTGCGCTCCTATCAGGATGACCCGGATTCATCGTCGTGGGGCGGCCAAAACGTGTTTGATGTTTTCACCAAGAATCAGGGCATGGCCTTCGATGGAACAAAGTACTCGGATTGGTAGGGTCAAGGTGATGGTTCAGGCGCCATGGAAATCTATCTTTCGCTTTCATTTAAAGGGTCGAAAAGCGGACGGGCGGGGTTTTACTTTGCTGGAGTTGTTGATTGTCGTTTCCATCATCATGATTCTGGCAACGGTTGTTCTGCCCAGTTATCGGCAGTCGATTGTGCGGGCCAAAGAGGCCGTGCTCAGGGATGATCTCCACAACCTGCGCTCCCTCATCGATCAATACACCGTCGACAAGCAAAAAGCCCCTCAATCTCTCGATGATCTCGTCACGGCCGGATACATTCGCGAGATCCCCAAAGACCCCTTCACCAACTCCAGCCAGTCCTGGAAGGTCGATTTCGATAATTCCGTCTCCAACCCGGGTCAAACCGATTCAGGAATCATCGACGTCCACAGCGGCGCCAACACCACCGGCATGGATGGAACCGCCTATAGCAGCTGGTAGGTGAAGGTGTCGGGTGTCAGGTGCCGGGTTCTAGGAAGAAGTCGATCCGATAAAATATCGCAATCCTCAACGTGTCATCCCTAACTTTGGTTCTCTTAGTTCCCCTGACACCCGGCACCTCCTTTTCCCCTTGACGAAATTTTGCTGGCAAGTGTATCCTTTCTTTGATCGCCAAGTTCAGCGACGCGGGGTGGAGCAGCCTGGTAGCTCGTCGGGCTCATAACCCGAAGGTCCTTGGTTCAAATCCAAGCCCCGCAACCAATTTTCAAAGCTCAGTTTCCCCCAGCGGAACCTGAGCTTTTTTGCTTTAATCGGGTGGCGTCGATTGGGGTGCCGCGGGCATCGCGCTTTCTGCGATGCCTGCGTGGATTGGAGTTCCCCACTCTCGGGCTTGGGTAGGGTGCGCTATGGTTCCCGGCAAATGTCGAATGTCGGTGCCTGACCCCAGGCGTTATTGTTGCCGGCTGCCGTCGCGGCGCACCCCGTAAGCGACCAGCATGTGCACGCGTTGGCGGCCAGCGGGGCGGCGTACGCGCAAGCTGACACCATCAAGGAACAGATAAGCCCATTCGTCGGCGATGCGGCTTTGATGAAAAGTGGCCACCAGGGAATCCAGGTGGCGCGACAGGTGGGAGACGGTCTGCGCGCTGAGCGGGCCGAGTTGCAGACTGGTGATCACGCGGCTTACCTGGCGGGTGGAGACGCCGCGCAGAAACGCTTCGCGTACCAGCAGCGTGACTTCTGCGGAGCGTCGCTGAAACAGGCCGACTACCGCAGGTAGGAAACTGCGGTTGCGGCTGCGTGCGATTTTCAGGCGCAAGCACCCGAAAACCGTCTGGAAATGGCGATAGTAGAAGCCGTTCCGCTGGTCGCGGCGGTGCTCGCTGCGTTCGTAGGGCGTGCAGTTCAAATGCACTTCCCGCAAGCGGAGGGACTCGCGCTCCAGGGCCTCGTTGCAGAAACGGCGCACCTGGCTGTGCAAATCTCCCCAGAAACCGCCTTGCAAGTCTTCGACAAAGTGTTGATATTGCTCGGTGATCGGAATTATTCTGCGCATCGGGTGTAAGTCTCCTTTTCCAAGGTTCAGGTTTTTGCTTGGCAGCCAAAACCTGCTTACACCCTCCTCCCTTTTACACACAAGAATTTACGTCACCTTACTTTATGTATCCCATTGCTGGCTTTTTCTGTTGCCAGCACGGGATAAGAACTCAGGAACGTCGAGTTACCGCTTGGCGGCCTGCATTCCTTGACCGTCGAACCTTTTGCGGTCGCCGGGTTCTCTTTCTGAATTCGGGATTCTTCTTCTCTTCCGCTGCGACGCTCACCGTGTATCGCTTGATTTTGACGTAGCAATTTTCCAGCTTAGCCCTCAACCGGCGCGCCATTTCAGCCAGTTTCTCAATCTCCGCTCCGAATCTTTCCGTACGGATCGCCTGTTGTCTGTCAGTGGCACTGAGGTTTCTTCGGAGAGGCATGGTCGAGGAACTCGATGATCAGGTTATGCGCTTCACACACCCTGCCCTAGCGGAAGAGTGTTACCGGACCTGCCGCGGCGGTGGTTGAGGAATGTGAACCACAAACGGCCTGTGGTCACTAAGGACGGATTGGATCGGCTTCGGATTCCGCCGAAATCCCCGCTTGTCGAGGCAGTCCGATTCGAGTCTCAGGACAGGCCAGAATCATGACCCAACGCAAGTGGATAGAGAGGCTGCAAAAGGCGATGCTCGGCAACTACTTGCGCGGTCGCGCCTTCCGCCGATTCGCGGGTACACGCCTTCGGCTCCTCGTTACGGCCTTCGTGGTGTCGGCTGCCTCAAACAAATGCCGAATGCCGTGTTCCAACAGTCCGACAGCCCTCTCCAATGCGCCGAGTTGTCCGACCCGCACTATCGCGACGGACATGTGCAAGTCAAATGATGGGGGGCGCAACACTTCAACCGTGTCGAGAGAATTGTTCCCGGCAATAAAGCGCGCTGGCAGCAACCCGACTCCATATCCTGACTGAACGAACGCCAGCTGCAGATGCATGTTGTGGATTTCAGCCACAATCATGGGAGTTAAGCCGGCAAGGCCCATCCGGTCGATGAGGCCTGCCCGAAGGAAGCACCCGGGCGGATTGAGCACCCAGGGTGCTCGGCCCAAACTTTCCCATTCGCCGTCGACGTTTCCTGCGGCGCTTTGAACGATCTCCACGCGGTCTGTCGCGATAATATTCGTCAGAAGTGGTGGAGGCGCGCTTTTGCCTTCAGGTAAAGGCACGACTGCAACATCGAGCTCACCCGCGATCAGCCGGTTAAATAATTCGGGCGTCCGCTCGCTCAACAGCAGCAGTCTGACCTTGGGGTATGTTTCAGTCAATGCCCGAATAGGTTTGACAAGCGTCCCCTCGGCCAGGGGATGCGCGAGCCCGATGCGCAAGAGGCCATGAGGTTCGGCGTCGCGCGACGCAAGAGATTTCAGCGCCTCCGTCCGCTGCAACAGATCTCGCGCTTGTTCAAGCACCTTGGAGCCCAGCGAGTTCAGGCGCGGCGGCTTTACCGAGCGGTCGAGCAACTCAGCACCCAATGCAGCCTCCAGCCTTTGCAGTTGCCGGGTTATAGC
>JBAVHJ010000058.1:0-18403 GCA_049685715.1 Terriglobia bacterium
CAGCGCCCAGGTGACCGCTCCGACCGCGCGCTCGCGCTGCGGCCAGGTCTTTCCGCCGAGGCGAAGGGCCTCGTGATAAGCGGCAGCCGCCTCGGCGTGCTGGCCGCGGGCAAGCATCTGGTCGCCTCGCGCGAGCGCCGCGTCGGAGGGCGTTGCCCCTTTTGCGATGACGCCATGCTCCCCTCGGTCGAGGAATTGCCTCAGCTCGGGCAACGTCATCCCCCCGATCTGCGTTGCCGTCGTCCGTTCATCGGCGGGGTCGATCACGAAGAATGACGGGGTGTACATCACCCCGTGTTGTGCGAGAAACGCTTGATTGACCGGTTTATCAAAATTGAGCTCAAGCCAGACGAACCGTCCGGCGTCCCTGGCGAGGCTGGCGTCGGCCAGCGTGGCTCGCATCAGGCGACACGAATATCACCAGGGGGCCCACACTTCGACAAAGACGGGCAACTTCTGACGCGTCGCCTCGGCGAGCGCCCGGGTGTAGTCGTCTTCAATGAACGGCAGGCGCGTCGTCGCGGTCGCCGACGTCGCCAACAGCGAAAGCAACACCCACACTGAGAGTTTCTTCATTTTGCTCCTCCACGGCCAAGGATGATAAAATGAGATCGGTCTGTTTACAAGAGCCGATTTCGATCTCTAGAATGGACCATTTGGAGGATCCCCTCATGCGCCGATCACGGGGTGTGCTTCTGCCTCCGGCTCTCGCCGCAGGGCGACTGCGGCGCGGCGACCTGTATCGCGCGCTTCGAGCCGCAGTGCTGGACGGCCTTCTCTCTCCGGGCGAGCGCCTCCCTTCGACGCGGCAGGCTGCTGCTGACTATGGCGTCTCGCGCGGAATGCTGGAAGAGGTCTTCGCGCAGCTGACCGAAGAAGGGTTTATCGAGCGCGCCGTCGGGCGCGGGTCATTCGTCGCGCCGACGGTGTCACGGTTGAGTGCACCCGCGAAGCGAACGCCTGAACCGCGACGTGCGCTCCGAGCGTCGCGTCGCGGTCACTCAGCCGCCGGGAATGCCGCCTGCCGCGAGCCGGCGGTTCCAAGCCCGTTCAATGCGGGCACAGCCGATACAAGGGAGTTTCCATGGAAGCTATGGCAGCGCCTCCAAGCGCGCGCGTCGCGTGAGCTCGGGCACAATGCCCTGAACTTTGCGGATCCGCGCGGCCTGCCGAATTTGCGCGCAGCCATCGCGCGCTATCTGGCGCAGTTTCGCGGGATCCGCTGTCACGCGGGCCAGGTCATCGTCTTCAACAGTGCGCAACAGGCGCTTAACGCACTCGCCGTGCTGCTGCTCGATCGCGGCGATGCCGTTTGGATCGAGGATCCCTGCTACCTGGGTGCACGCGCCGCATTCGAGCTGGCCGGCGCTGCGATCACTCCGGTGCCCGTCGATGGCAAAGGCATTCGAGCCGACCTTTGTGATCGCCGTTCCGCACGCGCACGCCTGATCTATGTGACGCCTTCCCATCAGTATCCGACCGGCGTGGCTCTCAGTCTCGAGCGCCGCATCGCACTCCTGGAGCAGGCAGTGCGAAATGACTCCTGGGTCGTGGAAGATGATTACGACGGCGAGTTTCGGTATGCGGGGCAGCCGCTCACGGCGCTCCATTCGCTCGACTCACAAGCGCGCGTGCTCTATATCGGCACCCTGAACAAGTCGATGTTCGTTTCGCTGCGCCTCGCTTATGCCGTTGTGCCCGAGGAGCTCCTTGAACCGCTGGCAAACATTCGTACCCAGCTCGACGGGTTCACGCCCGCGGTGTGGCAGATGGCGATGAGCTTCTTCATGGACGAGGGTCACTTCTCCTCGCATTTGCGCCGCATGCGCGCCGTGTATGGGGCGAAACGCGCCGCATTGGTCGAAGGACTGGCGCCGCTCGCCGTGCTCGGCTGGACGTGGTCGAGCAATCCCGCCGGGCTGCATCTCCTGGTCCGCCACCAACGAGGCGACTACGTCCGGGCCGTTGCCGCGGCGAGTTCTCTCGATCTTGCGCTGCTCAGTACTTATCGCGCCGCCCGGACAGGCGACGACGGACTGTTTCTTCGCTTTGGCGCACTCGACCGAGCGAGTCTCGCGGCCGGCGTTGCAGCCCTCGTCGCGGGGGCAAAGAAACTGAGCCGATGATTGTCCCACCCGACGCACGCGGTGCGCCCGTGATGCCACGCCGAGCCCCGCCCTGGCGGGCTCAAAAACCATCCGGTGCCTGACCTGAAAATTTGCTCCGGTTCGGCCAGCCGCCTCCGGATGAAAATGAAACCCTTGTGCCACTCTTTTTTTCCTGTTGACATCCCACAGATCTCGTGCCATTCTCCTGTGCGCAACCCACAGGAGATTCCATGGCCGAAGGCAAATTCGAAGTGCTTCAGGGTACCCTCGATTTGATGGTGCTGAAAACTCTCCAGGCGATGGGCCCGCTCCACGGGTACGGCATCGCACGCCGCATCGAGCAAATCAGCGAGGATGCTCTGCGGCTGAACCAGGGAACCATTTACGCTTCACTCGTTCGCTTGCTCCAACGTGGTTGGATCCGCGCGGAATGGGGCGCCTCGGAAAATAACCGCAAGGCAAAGTTCTACTCCCTTACGAAAGCCGGTCGAAAGCAGCTCGCCACCGAAGCCGAAAACTGGAGGCGCATGTCCGGAGTGATTGGCCGCGTACTGGATCTCACCGGCCGGGGCTGACACGATGTTTACTGCTTTGCGTATACTCGTTTTCCGCATAGGATGCCTGTTCTCCTCCCGCCGGATGGACGCGGAGTTCGTCGAGGAGCTGGACGCTCATCTCCAGATGCTCACGGATGAAAATACACGACGCGGCATGTCGTCGGCCGAAGCTCGCCGCCAGGCGAGGATCCGTCTCGGCGGCCCCGCCCAACTCCTCGAAACCCATCGCGAGGTTCGCGGCTTGCCCTTCCTCGAGACTCTCTTCCAGGATCTTCGTTACGCTGTGCGCATGCTGCGCAAGTCTCCGGGCTTCACCGCCGTTGCCGTCCTCACGCTCGCCCTCGGCATGGGCGCGAACACCGCGGTGTACAGCGTGATGAACACCGTCCTGCTGCGCTACCTTCCGTTGCCCCATCCCGAACGATTGGGGCATTTGCGTGTGCCGAACGGGCAGCCGCCGGGCGCGAGCAATACGGGCAAAAGCGATACCTCTTTCTCGGAACCGGTGTTTGAGCGGCTTCGCAAAGAGCACGGCGTGTTTTCGGACTTGATGGCCTACGTGCCGCTCGCGCTTGACAAAGTGGCGGTACGCATCAGCGGGAACCCGGAAGAAGCCGAAGCGGATATGGTGAGCGGCAACTTTTTCTCGGGGCTGGGAGTGCCCTTCGCCCGGGGCCGTGGATTCACCCTCGAGGAGGAGGCTACACACGCGCCCCTCGCTGTGCTCAGCTACTCCTACTGGACCGGGCGTTTTGCGCGCAATCCGTCGGCAATCGGCCAGACCCTCTACATCAAGGGAATGCCGTTCACTATTATCGGTGTGGCGGCACAGGGATTTTACGGCGTCGAGCCCGGCGCCTCCACCGACTTCTGGATCCCCTTGCAGAGTCGTCCGGAACTGAATGCGTGGGGTCGGCCAGCGTCGCAGGGCACGCTCTATGGCACGCCAAACTGGTGGTGCTTGAGGCTGATCGGCCGTCTCCATCCTTATGTGACTCCAGCGCAAGCGCTCGCGAATTTGGATCCTGTGTTCCAGCGCGCCGCCCGGATCGGGCTCGGCACACCCGATCCAAAGGACCGGAAACCGGTGCTGGCTCTCGATGCGGCCAAGGGGATCGAAGGCATCCGCGACCAGTACGAACAGCCGATTGAGATCCTGATGGCCATGGTCGGCCTGGTATTGGCAATTGCCTGCGGGAACGTGGCCATGCTGCTGGTGGCGCGGAACACCACGCGGCAGCGCGAGTTTTCTCTGCGCATGGCGCTGGGCGCCGGGCGCAGTCGTCTCCTGCGTCAGTTGCTGACGGAAAGCCTGCTGTTAGTCACGGCGGGGGGCACTCTGGGCTGGATGTTTGCCATTTTGGCCAGCCGCGCCCTGGCCGCGTGGTCGGATCTGGAGGTGCCCTTCTTGCTCGACGCCAACGTGCTGTTCTTCACGCTGACGATCTCATTCGCGTGCGCGATGGTGTTCGGCCTGGCTCCTTTGGGCACCGCCGTGAGGGCTCCGGTGGGTCCGGCGCTGAAGACTTCGAATGTGACCGCGCATCGCGACAAGAGGGGCTCGTGGGTCGGCCAGGTGGTCGTTGCGATTCAAATGGCGTTATGCCTGGTTTTGCTGGTGGGCGCGGGACTGCTGGTGCGGTCCCTTCGCAACTACGAGACCTTGCCCCTGGGCCTGCGCCCCGACGGGCTTTTCGTCTTTGGCACCAGCCCGCGGAACATGCGCTCCGATGATAAGAAAGCGCGTTTCTACCAGACGCTGCTCGATCGCCTGCGTTTGGTCCCCGGCGTTGAGTCCGCCACGCTGATGGAGAACCGGCTCGGTTCGGGCTGGAGCGACAACAACGTCCTGGCAATCGATGGCGTACTGCCCGCCGGCAAGTTTGAGGACATCGGCGTCCGCTCGAACGACGTCGGCCCGGATTTCTTCCACGTGCTGGGAGTTCCGATGCTCCGCGGCCGCGACCTGGCGGACTCGGACCGGCGCTCGGCGCCGAAGGTCGCCGTCGTCAATGAAACCTTCGTGAAGCGTTTCCTGCCGGAGGGTGATCCGCTGGGTCACGCCGTCGGGGGCACCAAAGCCGAGCAAATGTATACTATCGTCGGCGTCGCGACCGACAGCAAGTACACCGGCGTGGACGAGGAGCCGATGCCCATGGTTTACGTCCCCTATTGCCAGGTGCAGTCGATTTCGGACATGCAGGTGGAACTGCATACCAACGGCAACCCCGAAGCGCTCCTCTCGAGCGTGCGCACAGTCCTCCACGACCTCGATCCGGACCTTCCGATGCAGAAGCCCATGACGCAACGGGCACAATTCGATGCCTCCTTTTCGAAGGCGCGGCTCTTCGCGCGGCTTTCGATGTTTTTCGGGTTGATCGCGGTGTTGCTGGTGGCTACCGGCCTGTACGGCACGGTGGCCTATCGCGTGAGCCGTCGCACGTCCGAATTCGGCGTGCGCATGGCACTGGGTGCGCAGCCGTCACAGGTCCTCTGGATGGTCTTGCGCGAAAGCTTGCTGATCAGTGGGGCGACGATCCTGGTCGGCGTGCCCCTGGCTGTGGCCGGCGCCCAACTGATGCGTTCGATGCTCTTCGGGGTCGGGCCTGGGGATTCACTGTCGGTCGTCGGTGCGTCGTTAGGTGTGACACTGGTGGCGCTGGCAGCAGGTTTCATTCCGGCGCGGCGGGCGATGCGGGTCGACCCCGTGGTCGCGCTGCGCTACGAATAACCTGCCTCCAATCATGCCCATTGCGTTTTGCTGCTGGAATTGAAATTCCCACTAAGCGGCCCTGATGCCCGATTACATGATGGGTTGCAACTGGATTATCCCCTTTTCCGGCCAAGGTTCTGTGGTTTGGCTTCTTCTCCTGCTCCCTCCCTCATACATGTAAGGCCCGCCACGCGAGTTGGTCACGTCCTTCCCGGACGGGACTTACCCCCGGCAAGCATGGGACGTGGGACGTGGGGGTCAAGTCTAAATTTTGAATTGTGATCGTCTCGGATGAGAAAAATTGAAGATTTAGACTTGACCCTCAAAAACTCTGCCCTGAAGTTTCTGGACGGGTGCGGCGAATCGAGGAACGATTGGTTCCAACGGTCAGCTTGTTTCGTGGTGGCTAAGGCCGTTCTATTCCTCGCGTAATGTATTGGCCGGGTCGATCTTCGCAATTTTCAGGGTTGGCAGGGTTGTGGCCAGCAGCGCAACCAATACAAGGGTGAGAACGACGGCGGCCAGGGTTGGCACATCGTAGACGCCTACGCCATAGAGCACGCCGCGCATCACTCGCAACGCTCCCGCGGAAAGGACTAGCCCCAGAACAACACCCAGAAGTGAGGCGCCCACGCCGGAGCGGCCGATCTGGAACATTGCCTGGCCGACGGTCGAACCCAGGGCCATCCGGATGCCGATCTCGCGCGTCCTCTGCACTACGATGTTCGCCACCAGTGCGAAGATACCCACTCCGCTCAGCAATAGCGCGAGCAATGCCATTGCAGCCAGTAGCGCGACCTCGATCGTTTGTGTTGCGAGCGTCGCAGCCATAAGATCCTTCATATCGTAAAAGCCGGAAAAAGGCAGGTTCGGATCGGCGCTCGCCAGGGCACGCTGCATCTGGGCAGTCAAGCCTTCCACCGGGCCGGCGGTACGAACAATCCAGCTTGGCTGGAACCAGGTATGCAGGATCGAGAGAAATTTGCCATCGACGACTTGTGCAGCGGGAATATAGAGGGTCTCCTCGTTCGTTAACGGGGCCGAGCCTGCGTTCAATCTGGAGGCGGAGGACAGCACCGTGTCCGCCACGACTCCAACGATCAACATATCCTTGTTGAGATATCGTCCCACCGGATTCGCCCCACGAAAGAACTTGCGTGCGAACGTCTGGTTGACGACCACGACATGCTGCCCATCCGGACCGTCTGCGTCAGTGAACGTGCGGCCCGCGAGCACCGGAATCTGCAACGTATTGAAGTACCCAGGTGTAACGTACACCTCGTCTGCTGCAATCTGCTGTCCCGCCTCCCGACCGTCGACGTCGCTGAGGACGATTCCTCCAACGATCAGGGCACGCTCATACGGCAGGCTCAATCCGACGGCCGCATTCTCCACGCCCGGAATCTCCCGCATCGTGGCGAGGCTCTGATTGAACAGTTTTCGGAAGGCTGCCGAGTCCTGGTATCGGACATCATCCAGAGATGCCTTCGCGGTGATCACTCCAGTCGCGTTGAAACCTGGAGGCATGGTTTCAAGGTGGATGAGCATGCGGATGAGCAGCCCGGCAGCGGCCAGGAGCACGACCGTCAGGGCAACTTCCCCGGCAATTAACCCTTGCCGGAGGCGAACACTGCCGGCGCTTATTACGGCACGGCTGGCGATAGAAGACCGCAGGTCGACATTCCTCGTGGTCAGCGCAGGCAACATCCCGAACAACACGCTGGTCAACAAGGAGAGAAAAAGCGTGAAGGCCAGAACGCGGCTGTCGAGCGGTACGTTCGCGACAGGCAGAAAATGTTCAGGCAAAAGCAGCAGCAGCCCGCGCAGTGCCAGGAAACCCATCCCTATGCCTGCGGCTGTCCCAAGAATGGCGAGCATCAGGCTTTCGATCCAAAGCTGTCTCTGAATCTGCCAGCGCGATGCGCCCAGCGCCAGCCGAGTGGCTATCTCACCGGTGCGGCGCAACATGCGCACCAGGGTCAGCCCGGCGAGGTTCGCGCAAGCGATGAGCAGAATGAATCCCGCCGCCAGCATCAGGGCCAGCACCTGAGGCCGCAGCGTATCCGTTTCGCCTTTTTGCAGGGGCACAGAGTAATAGGTCACCTGCGCCCCAGGATTGCTCGTCGCAAAATGTTGGGCCCAGAGGGTGCGCGTCCACGCACGATTGATCTCGGCATCTGCCTCTTGCCAGGTCGCGCCGTCGCGCAGCCGGGTGATTGCGGCAAAGTTGGTTCCCTTACCCTCTCCCTCGCGGCTCGCTTGAAGCGCCGTATAGACATCGGCATTTAAGGGAGTGGTTGCCCTCTCGGGCAGCACCCCGATGATTGTGTACGGCTCGCCTTTCAGCAGCATGGCTTGCCCCAGCACATTCGGGTTACCACCGAAAGCCGTGCGCCACAAAGTGTAGCTTAGGATGGCTGTCTTGGGTCCGTGCGGACGATCCTCATCCTCCGAGAAGTTGCGTCCGACGAGCGGATGGAGAGCCAAGACATCGAAATAGTGCGCCGAGACCCGTCCTGCATGGAGGTATTGCACGTAAGAACCGGCCTGAAGGTTCACCCCGGAGGTCCGTTTACCGGAAACAGCGGAGATCAGAGAGGGCGCGTTGTCGCGCAGCAGTTCCCATTGCTCGCCGTCTATACTTCTTCGCAGATCAGAGGATTCAGACCCTGTAGTCCGGGCATAGATTGTCCCGATGCGCTCAGGATGAGCGTAGGGAAGGTTTTTGATCAGGAGCGCGTTGACAATCGAAAAGATCGCTGTGTTGGCCCCGATCCCAAGCCCCAGGGTCAAGACGGCCATAGCGGTGAATCCGGGAGACTTCCCCAGCATGCGCAGACCGTAGCGGACGTCTTGCCGGAAGTGATCCCACCCGAGCCAGCGACCGGATTCGTAAAAGTGCTCCCGGGCTCGCGTCACATTGCCAAAGGCGCGGCGCGCGACAGTTCGTGCCTCCTCCTCACTCAGCCCCTGTTCCTGCAGGCGTTCGATCTCCAGCTGTAAGTGGGCCTCAATTTCGGCGGTGAAGTCGTCCAGTTTGCGCTTGCGTCCGAACATTGCTTTAGCCTTTCGCCGCCTCAGGTCCCAGAATCCGCGCGATGGCCCTCGCCAGCCGCTTCCATTGGGTGGTTTCTTTGACCAGTTCTTTGCGACCCGCAGCGGTCAGCGAATAGAACCGGGCCTGACGGTTATTTGAGGAGATCCCCCACTTCGCAGAGATCCAGCCTCGCTCTTCCAGGCGCTGAAGCGCAGGATAGAGAGCGCCATGCTCGACGAGCAGCTCTTCTTCCGACGCTTGCCGGATGGCGCGCGCGATCCCTTGCCCGTGCTGCGGGCCAAAGATGAGCGTGCGGAGGATCAGCAGATCCAGCGTGCCCTGCAGCAGTTCCAGCCGTGCTCTGGTCTCTTGGGTAGACATATAACCCGAGTATGAACACGTCCGGGTAAGATGTCAACCCAAGAGAGCGGGAACATCCCGCAAAGGATTATCGGGCCAGCGGCGAAGCGCTCGCTGTGCTGTTCCCTGGGTCCGTCCTGTGTGGCCGCACATCGTTGCCCCGAAGTGCCCTGCTGCGCTTAGAATTGGACTGTCCCGAATTTCCTTTCAGCAATGCCCTGGCGTTTACGTATCCAATCGGTAACTTCGCGGACGGTCGGCCATTTTTTAATTTTGTTTGGCTTTTGAACCAAGGTGGGGTTGCACCTGGACACAGGACAGAGACGTGGAGAGCGGGACGGCAATTTCCTAAGCAGATTGGCGTTGAGCGCATGGCGCAACAAGATCACGGCGGAGAGATATAATACCGAGGCCAAGCCGAAGACTCATTTTGAAAATCGGGACGGTCGCGAATTTCTGAGGGTAGAATAGAAAGTCGAGATCGGATCCTTACAGTACAATCCTCTGAGGAGGTTATCATGCGATTCAAACAGATCGTTACCTGGGTGATCTTTGCATCCCTGCTGGTGCTCATCCCTGCGGCCACGCCAGTCCGTGCGGCCCAAGCTATAAGCCTGACGGCTCCCGACGGGACCATTCTCAAGGCGAGCTTTTTCGCCTCGGCCAAGCCGGGTCCCGGAGTCCTGTTGCTGCATCAGTGCAACCGGCAGCGGAAATCATGGGACGAGCTCGCCGGAGGTCTCGCGGCATCGGGAATCAACGTTCTCACCCTGGACTACCGGGGATTCGGGGAGAGCGGAGGCACTCCCTTTGACAAGCTGCAGCCGCCAGAGCAGAACAAGATGGTGACAGAGACCTGGCCCGGTGACATCGACGTGGCTTTCAAGTACCTCGTTTCTCAGCCGGGCGTCACGCGCGATGTGATTGGGGCCGGCGGGGCCAGTTGCGGCGTCAACCAGTCCATCCGGCTGGCACGGCGGCATCCGGAAGTGAAGTCGCTCGTGCTGCTCTCCGGCGGAACGGATCGTGAAGGACGCCTGTTTCTGCAATCTTCGAAAACACTGCCGGTTTTCACCTCCGCGGCAGATGACGACGCGTTTGGGCGTCTGACGGATATCATGCAGTGGCTGTTCAGCGTGTCTCGAAACCCAGCCAGCCGGTTCGCGCATTTTGCCAAGGGAGGGCATGGCGCGGAAATGTTCGCCGCTAACCCGGAGTTGCCGGGCCTCATCACGGAGTGGTATGGGGCCACCCTGATGAAAAAGCCGGAAAACGCACCGAAAACAAACGGGTCGCCGCTGGAGCCGCGCGTGCTCAGTTCTTTGGAGATGATTGACCAGCCGGGTGGGGCAAGCAAAGCTGCGAAGACGCTGGCGGAGGGGCGTGAGCGCGATGCCAAAGCCAACTTGTTCCCCGAATTCATCGTCAACCTGCTCGGCTACGAGCATCTCCAGCTGGGCGATACCCAGGGTGCGGTCGAAATCTTGAAACTGAATGTCACTGCGTATCCCGACTCGGCTAACGTGTATGACAGCCTGTCGGACGCTTACTTGGCAGACGGCAAGAAGGATCTGGCGCTGCAGAATGCCAGGAAAGCCCTGGAACTT
Source organism: Terriglobia bacterium (assembly GCA_049685715.1). Classification (GTDB taxonomy): domain Bacteria; phylum Acidobacteriota; class Terriglobia; order JAIQFV01; family JAIQFV01; genus JAIQFV01. Next base: position 10,383 of record JBAVHJ010000058.1, read on the forward strand.
CTCGCGAAGGATACCGCGGAGCCGGAACAGCGCCGGAATGCCATTCGAGACAGCGCCGAACAAAAAATCAAACAACTGACTCCGACCCACCCGTAGGGTGGACGTGGAGGTCAAGTCTGAATTTTGAATTGTGATCGTTTCGGATGAGGGAAATTGAAGATTTACGGGCTGACCCTCAAAACGTCAATTCCGGTCTGGGTTTTGTCCGCCGCAGGCGGACTGGAATTTCTCTTAGCCTCACCACAATCTCACTCTCTCCCCCTGCGCCAGATACAGCTTCTGTCCCGCCTTCACCCCGAACGCCTCATACCAGGCGTCGATATTGCGTACGGCATCGGCGCGGTATTCGGCCAGGGTGTGGCCGTCGGTGACGATCAGTTGCCGCATCAAGGGCTCCCGGAGCTTGTCTCGCCAACTCTGGGCGAAGCTGAGGAAGAACTGCTGGTCGCCCGATAGCCCCTGGCGCTCAGGTGGCTGCTTGCCGCCGAACGACAGCCGGTAGCCGTCGTAGGCGACCGACAGCCCTGCGACATCGGCAATATTCTCGCTCAGCGTCTGCTGGCCATTGACCGCGAGGTCGGGCAGCGGGTGGTACGCATTATATTGCGCGACCAGCCGGCCTGAAGCCTCTTTGAAGTGAGCAAAGTCTTCGGGCGTCCACCAGTTGGCCAGCCGGCCCGTGGCGTCGAACTGGCTGCCCTGGTCGTCGAAGCTGTGACTGATCTCGTGGCCGATCACGGCACCGATGGCGCCGAAATTATTGGCGGCGTCGGCCTTCGGATCAAAGTACGGCGGCTGGAGGATGGCGGCGGGGAAGTTCAGCGCGTTCTGGATGGGCAGGTTCACCGCATTGACGGTCTGGGGCGTCATCCACCATTCGGAACGGTCCACACTCTTGCCGAGCTTGGCGAGGTTGCGATGGTAGTCATAAAGCTCGGCCTGGAAGGCGTTGCGGAGCGCGTCGCCACGCTGGATCTCGAGGCCCGAGTAATCGCGCCACGAGTCGGGATAGCCGACCCCGACTTTGAGCGTCGTAAGTTTCTCTTTAGCTTTCGCCCTGGTTTGAGGTGACATCCAGGTCAGCTTGTCGATCCGGCGGCCGAACGCCTGCACCAAGTCCGCAACCATCGCTTCCGCCTTGGCCTTCGCTTCAGGCGGAAAGTAATGCTGCACGTAGAGACGACCGACTGCATCACCCATGGAGTCGTTGGTCGACCCGACGGCCCGCTTCCAACGTTCGCGAACCTGCGGTGTGCCGGCAAGGACCTTGCCGTAGAAGGCGAAGCCCTCATCAACGAACGCCTTGGGCAGCAGGAACGACCAGCTATCAATGAGGTGGTAGGTGAGGTAATCCCTCCAGGTTTCGACCGACTCGCGGCCGACAAGAGCGGCTTCACCGGCGATCGCGCTCGGCTGCCAGACCATAATCATGGGCTGCCCATCGAGCCCGGCGGCTTTGAAGAAGGCCGGCCAATCCAGCCCCGCGGCCTTGGCAACGAAGTCCTTCGGTTTCCACGGATTGTTTGCCTTGTGCACTTCCTCCGAGTCTTCCCGGCCCCAGTGTACCTTCGCAATCTTGGATTCCAGCTCGAAGATCCTCGCCGCCTTGGCATCCGCGTTGGCGATCTTCGCCAGCTTCAGAACGGCCGCGACGTGTGTCTTATACTGGGTTCGGATGTCGGCCATATGGGGCGAGCTGCTGAGGTAGTATTCGCGGTCCGGCATGCCGATGCCGCCCTGAAGCAGGTAAGGCGCATAGCGTGTCGGCTCGTTGAAGTCCTGGGCAACCCACACCCCGAACAAGTGCTCCGTATGAAGGTTGGTGTTGTTCAACGGATCGACGTCGGTCCGAATCGTCTGGGCCAGCGACTGCGCAAGCGCGCGCCGGTTGGAGATGGCAGCAATCCGGTCAAGCTGGCTGCGGAGCGGCTCGAGGCCTTTTGTTTCGATCGTGGCTTCATCCATGAACGCCGCGTAGTAGTCACCTGCCTTGCGTTCATCGGAACCTACCGGCGCCGCGCCCTTCGCCGTATCTTCGAGCAGGTTGCGGGTGCGCAGGATCGCCTCTTCTGCGAGCCGCGCGTCGAGGCCGTAGCTCGAGCGGTCCGGGGGAATCTCCGTCGCCTTGACCCACGCGCCGTTGGCATAGCCAAAGAAATCGTCACCCGGCTTGACCGAGCGATCCATTCCAGCGAGGTCGACACCCCCTGTGTTCGATGAGGATGCCGAGGCCGGAGCCTTGGGCGCCGGCGGACTCGAGCAAGCGGTCAACGCAATTAAGGCGATCAAGACAAAACTTTCGGAAACAGCAGACAATCTAACTTTGGCCATAAACTCTCCAGTGCAACCCCGCCAGATCTTACCCCGATACTGTACGCAAAGAAAAGCGAGCTTCGAAAGAGGGAATTTAATGGTTGTAGTCGTGTCAATCAAGTCTGAATTTTGAATTGTGATCGTTTTGGTCGAGAAGAGTTCGGTCGTTAACGGCCGACCCAGGGCGGATGTCGAGCCCCATGAATCGGGTTGAAAAACAGGTGGGGGTTTCCATCCAGAATTCTAACGGAGGGCCGTTTTCGTGGTGACATCGACCCGCAGGTTATAGGGATTTTTATGCGGACAGATAAGCGGACTTATATTGTGTATAATAAACTCTTGATAACATTTTATTACTATGATATATAATGCTTTACTATGAATACAGATGCGGACATTAAATCGGACATTAGAGCGGCTGTAGATCGGGGGGAGTCGACTACGCTGATGGAGCCTATGGCGACCGGGGGAGGTTCACCTTACCGGTCCACGCTGACCGACCTCACAGTCGAACTGGCACAGAAGTCAGCGGGGTTTCGCCGGAGTCTGCCGGAGAGCCTGGTGATGTCAATCGCCGATCTCGTGCGCGCGATGAACTGCTATTACAGCAACCTGATCGAAGGGCACGACACGCATCCCGTCGATATTGAGCGCGCCCTCAAGGGCGACTACAGCACCGATGCACGCCAGCGCGATCTGCAGCTCGAAGCGAAAGCACATATCAACGTCCAGAAGTGGATTGATGGGAATGGTCTGAGAGGGCGGGCGCACACCAGCGATGGCCTCCGAGAGATTCATCGCCGTTTCGGGGCATTGCTGCCCGACGATCTGCTCTGGGTGGAAGATCCAGCGACGAAGGAACGCATCCGGGTTGTGCCGGGTGAACTTCGCAGGCGCGATGTCAAAATCGGGGCTCATGTCCCCATTAGTCCCGGCGCCGTCCCGCGTTTCCTGGTCCGTTTCGAGGAAGTTTACGGCCGTCTGAACAGGACCGACTCGATACTCGGTGCAGCGGCGGCGCATCACCGGCTCGTGTGGATTCATCCTTTTCTTGACGGCAACGGACGGGTGGCGCGGCTGATGACGCATGCGATGTGGCTGGAGACGCTCGAAACGGGCGCGGTCTGGTCGGTGGCGCGCGGCTTGGCACGCCATGTCGAAGCCTACAAGGCACATCTTGCCGCCTGTGACGTCGTCCGGCGCAATGATCTTGATGGCCGCGGCCACCTCAGCGAAGAGGCCTTGGCGGAATTCACGGATTTCTTTCTGAGAGTCTCCATCGACCAGGTCAACTTCATGGAGAGCCTGGTCCAGCCGGATCGACTGCGTACACGCATCCGGGTGTGGGCGGAAGAGGAAATCCGGCTGGGCAACCTGCCGCCCCGATCGGGGAGCATCCTCGAATCGGTGCTCTATCGTGGCGAACTGCCGCGCGGGGATGTCGCAGGGGTGGTGGGCACGGGCGAGCGCCAGGCGCGACGGATTGTCTCGGTGCTCGTCGAGAAGGGTGTCCTGGTCTCCGAGAGCGCTCGCATGCCGCTGCGGCTGGTCTTCCCGGCAGCGCTGGCGTCGCGCTGGATGCCAGGGTTGTTCCCCGAGAAGGTGCGTGTCCCTGAGCGGCATGATCTGAGGTTTCCGGCGCCGGACGAGATCTAGGTCCTTGGTCGGGGTGTCGCGGTGGTCTGGGGACAAGACGGAGAAACGCGCCTACGTTGCGAAATCAGCAGAGAGGCTTTGAATGACCATTTTGGGGGAGACGACAAAGACAAACTGGATGCAAAATACAAGGCTCAGACCCTTTTGTTTGGAATTTGGCCGCCGAAGGCGGATTGGGTTTTGGAATTTGTTTCTAAGAAGGTCGACGCGCGCCCTCCGGCGCCGCCACGACTTTGCTCATGGTGGCCAACAAAAACCCGCGGGCACTGCTAGAGGTCGCCTGAATACGGGAGGTGGGATTAAGTCTAAATTTTGATTTGTGATCGCTTCGGATGAGAAGAATTGAAAATTTAGACCCTCAAATATTCAAGCGCTTTGATTCGTGATCCTCCAGCATGGCACCAACACTTAATGCTATGGCCGCCATCAAAACCAGAGGCGAACGCCAATTCATCAAGTTCCCCCGCTTTGCGGCGGGGCTGTACAACAAACTCAGCCGAACTCCCTCGCTCGAACAGCAATACCAGGAGGTCGCCGCCACCCTGTCGCGCCAGATCAAAAGCGGGCGGCTGCTCGACGTCGGCACGGGGCCGGGCAGGCTCTTGATCGAGCTCCACCGGCTCAACCCCGAACTGCAGTTGTATGGCTTGGACGTTTCTCATGCCATGATCGAGCTGGCCACGAAGAATCTGGCGGGGGCGGCGGTGGACCTGAGAGTGGCGAACGCCTGCGCCACAGGGTACGACGACGACTTCTTTGACGTGGTGACTTGTACGGGGAGTGTCTATCTTTGGGATCGACCGCAGAAAGGATTGGAGGAGATACACCGGATCCTCAAACCCGGGCATTGCGCCCACCTCTTTGAGACGCGTCGCGACTATGACCCGGCCGCATACAAAATCGCATTAGAGAAAAACCTGAAGCGAGAAGGTCTGGCGATGCGTCTCTTCGGACCCAGGCTGTTGGCAAAGGCCCTGCAGATGGCTTATCGAGCCGACGAGGTGCAGCAGATCGCAGGGCAGACAAGTTTCGCCGGCCAATGCCAGATCGAGTATCTTTCGCTGGTCGGGCTCCCGGTATGGATGCACATCCAGCTGCACAAAGGAGGGTTGCTTTGAAGTCTATCGGATCAGATCGGGACATATGGACAATTGAGAATTGATCGGGCCATGATTCTTGATTGGATTATGTGCGGGCTGGGTACCATCATTGGGTCTATGAGCCGAGGCGACACGAACGCAAGTACACCTCGGATCGCGAGCCAAACCGGGCCCAACTCCTTGCGCGAGCGATCTGTGAATTGTCAAATTGCGACTCCCGACCCGATGATGTGCTTTAATTGTCCATATGTCCCGACCTGACCCCGACGTCATTGGTTTGTTGTCTCTTATTGCTCTGCTGCCTGCCCGTCTGATGTTTCTCCTTCATTGGAGGTCATTTCAGATTATGCTTGCTGGGCTAAGGTAGCGGTCAAACTTAAGAAATGGAGATTGCAGAATTCTGACCACCTACATCATCAATACGAATACAGATCCATATTCAATCCGGAGTCCCTACTCTTGATAGAAACGAGTAAAAGCGATGCATCAGATCGTGAACATACCTATCTGGAATAAGCGCCATCCTCTTTATGCCACCCTCTAGAATCCCGTCATAAAGGTGTTGTGCTGGTATGCTCATGAATTTCTTGAAACTAATGAACAGATCCGGGATATCTTGGGGGCCCGGATTGGCGCCCCGAATCTGGGCTTCCTTAAGATGATGGTAACATTCATCTTGATTTTGCTTTACCCTTCGCCAAATATCACTGCCCTTAGCAACCTGAGTCCTGATACTTGACTCTTCATACGCATCCAATGTCAGTACTTTGAACTCGATCAGTTGCACAACTGGTGCACCTGAATTAGACCCGTCCCGATGATTCAATGCATCAAGCGCTGACACCCCGAACCGTTCTTTGTAATCTTGTTCCAAGTCGCAATCAGGGCTCATCACAAATACGAATTTGTGTTGTATTGAATCTATTGGAGTCGACCCCGAGAGTGGACGAGAAATCGCAGGACAGTTGGGAATATGTTCGTAAACCTCTCCGAGCAATTCCCCTTGCCTAAGTGCACAATGTTGTGGCGGGTCATAAAGTAATGGCACGGTATTGGGGGGGAAAACATTTACAGAATCAAATCTTGTCTCTCTGACACGCTGTTTATCGTTCCAGGTGTCGTATGGACAATCGTGGGCTCAACAGAGCTGTAATATCGATCCTCGATCGTATATTGCAGGATATCCTTTAAGCAAGTCACAGCTTCCTTAAGCCCGTCCTCAGGCATTCGAGTCAGGATGATGTATCCGATCCATCGCATCATGGCATCACGGAAAGGGCTTGTAAAAGAGAAAGTCATCCTCTCTCCTTCTACATCGACCGTTGCGCTGATCGTTGGTTGAAGGACATCGGTTTCCTGACGAGTCAATTCATCGGGGTCTGATAGGCTCCGGCCCCAATATTCTGCGAAGTTCTGGAGTGATAGCCCATCTGAAGAAGTACCCGCTGACCCTGTTAAAGGCGTTAAGAACATCGATGACATCTTTGCCTTCTCTCCTTGTTGTAGTGTGGGAATCAAGGTCTAGATAGTAATGCCTTTCGTCGCTGCTGGGTGGTGACGGTCCTATCCCGTGTCTCAGAGTAACCATTGCGCCATCCACTTCTTTCAAGGCAAAGGATGCCTCAGTTTGAGTACGAACAATAAAGGTTCCAATATCATCTTGGGCACCCAACATACCAATCAAGGAGGGCTTCAGGAGCTCTTGCCAACGCTCCTCCCTGATTCCTAAATTCCGGGGATTAATGATATCTCTATATCGCAATCCAATACGTGTGTAAAAAGCTGGACGGTACACATCTTCCAACGCATGCTGGGCATCTTGGATTGCTTTCGAAAAACTCTCCCATTTGGAATAATCCCGATCCTGATAAGCAATAAAATCCGAGGATAAGGAAATAGACCTCTTTTGGTCCTCGGTAAGGAATTTATGGATCGTTGCGCCTACAGGTCTACCGAACGGTAAGCCACCCAACAGATTCAGAATTTCCTTCGGGATCTCTTGCTGTTCTTGCTTTACATAAAATGGGTACCGCTCCCGAATAATGTTTTGAAATCTTGCCGGCATTTCAGCGCTAATTTCCAAGATCGGTGGGAATTTTAGCTGGCATACTACAAATTCCAGCGGGTTCCGTTTGTAAATCTCGCGGTCTGTTTCTGGGAAAGTCATGATTTATTGAAGACCGAGAATTGTGGAATAGCACGCATTCTGATCGCCGTGTCGATCATCTCGGACAAGTGTAAACTGAGGCCGATGACAACTCAAGGGAAATGTTTGTAACTAGATCACTCGTAGCGAAAATGTTAAGAGTTCAAGAAAGTGGAGGAAGCTCCAAGCGGTCCGATGATCTTGCCCTTGACAAATTCCGAAGGCGGTGTGCCCCCATTGACATCCTCGGTGTGGTGGCGCCCACATGGGCTCAGAATTTGAGGGTCAGGTCCAAATTTTCAATTTATCTTTTCGAGAAATATCACAATTGAGAATTTAGACTTGACCCTCACAAACTTCTTGAAATCTGTCCTTATTATCTATGTCTCAGTTTTGGGGTCCACCCCACACGGGCTGTTGCCCAAATTCGAGAGCGCCCGGTGAGGCCCCGATGACTCTTGGGGGGGGGCCAACAACTTAAACGCGTGATTCTGGGTTATAGGACGCCTGGGCGGACTGACCCGGCGATTTGATTTGAGCAACAGCCCGCACTGGACTGTCGCCGAAATTTCCGCAACTTTGCTTTCGGGGAAGCGTATAGGGACTACCGGCGGGTCACTTGGTACCCGGGGGAATAGATTAGTCTCGGAGGTGGGAAATCAAGAATGAATATTCGAAGACTTGGGCTGTGTGTCATCGCGCTCATTGTCTGTGTTGTGTGTGTGCTTGTTCTGATTCCACGAAGACCTAAGTATCTTGGCCAGGTGAAGACAGAAGCACTGATCAACGGTAAGGATGTCTCGATT
>JBAVHJ010000059.1:0-8570 GCA_049685715.1 Terriglobia bacterium
TGGCCGGGGGAACGCGACGCACTTTGTGTCCACCGGGAAAGACATTACGGAGCGGAAACAGGCGGAAGAATCCCTGCGGGACTCAGAAAAGCGATACCGTCTGATGTTCAAGAGCAACCCGCTCCCGATGTGGGTTTATGACCTTGAGGCCTACGCCTTCCTCGATGTCAACGAAGCCGCAGTCCGCCATTACGGGTATTCGCGGGACGAGTTCCTGGGCATGACCATCAAGGATATGCTCCCAACCGAAGGCACGCCGGTCGTCCTCGATACCGGATCCCGGGTGAAAGATGGCCGTGACATCGCCCCTGTCTGGCGGCACCGGAAGAAGGACGGGACCATTATCTATGTGGAGATCAGTTCCCACACCTTGATTTTTGCGGGCCGGCCCGCAGAGATTGTTCTTGCCAACGATGTCACCGAGCGCCTGGGCGCAGAGGACGCCCTCCGGGAGAGCGAAGAGCGATATCGCATGTTGTTCACCAGCGCCAACGACGGGGTGTTCGTCAGCACGCTAACCCCGGACGGCGCGGTGGGCAAATTCATGGAAGTCAATGATGTCGCCTGTCAGAGTCTCGATTACACTCGAGAGGAACTTGTGAAACTGACGCCGACCGACATCACTGCTCCCGAACACCGGGCTGGGGTCCACTCCTTCATGCAGAGGATCCTTGCTGAGAAACACCTCCTCTTCGAGGGAGTGCATGTGACCAAGGACGGGAGGAGGTTCCCCGTGGAGATCAATCTCCATTTGTTCGATCACCGCGGGCGGCCGCTCATTCTCTCCATTGTGCGTGATATCACGGAACGGAAGCAACTCGAAGCCGAGAAGGAAGAGATGCAACGCCAGTTGTTCCAGTCCTCCAAATTGGCGTCCATCGGCGAACTCTCGGCGGGCGTGGCGCATGAGATCGGAAACCCGCTCAATTCCATCATCAACTTTGGCCAGTTGCTCAAGGACGGCGGGCTGGCGAGGAGCGAGATTGAGCGGCAGGTGATCGATGGAATCATTGATGAAGGCGGGCGGATCGCCAAGATTGTCCGGGATCTCCTGGCGTTCGCGCGACGGGATTCACAGGAGCTGGCTCACGTTAACGTCGCCGAGACGATCAACAATTCGATGTCGCTGTTTGGCCGCCAGCTGGACACTGACGGGATTTCTGTGGAAATCGATGTGGAGGAGAGTATCCCTCCCGTGCTGGCCAGCGGTTCACTGCTCCGGCAGGTCATCGTCAATATGATCACCAACGCGCGCCATGCCTTGAGGGCGAAGGCAACAGAGAACAAAGTGTTTCGCATCACGGCGCGCTCAGGGGAGCGGGCAGACGGGCGGATCGTGCGGATCGAGTTCTACGACAATGGCGTCGGAATCCCTTCGCATAACCTGGATAAAGTATTTGATCCTTTCTTCACGACGCGGCGGGACAGTGGAGGAACCGGACTGGGGCTGAGCCTCAGTTTTGGCATTATCCGCACCTACGGGGGAACCATTACGGTGGAAAGTGAGGAGGGCTCTTTCACGCGGTTCCGCGTGGAGCTTCCCGCCGCCCCATCCCTGGAGGAGGAGTATGCCTAGAATTCTCCTGGTCGATGACGAGCCCAATGTGCGATGGACCATGGCTGAGTTTCTGAATCGGGCCGGCTACGAGACCGTGACCGCGTCGGATTTTGACAGCGGCCTGGCCCTGCTCGACGACGTGGCGAGTATTGACGTGGCCGTGTTTGACATCATCCTTCCGCGTAAAAGCGGCGTCGAATTGCTGAAAGAAGCGCACCGGCGTGATCCGGATCTGCCCGTCATCATGATCACCGCGGATCCCGACTTGTCGAGGGTTCCGGAGATAGTCCGGGAGGGCGCCTACGACTTCATGGCGAAACCGGTCGTCAAAAATGCGCTCCTCAATGCGGTTTCAAGAGCCGTCGAAAAGAAACGCCTGCTGGATGAGAAACGCCGCCTGGAAGAGGAGATCAAACGGTACACCGAGCATCTTGAGGCCGAAGTTGTTGAGCGCACGCGCGAGCTTGCGGAAGCACACAATTTCCTGAACACCGTCCTCGAAAGCTCAACGGAATATGCCATCGTCACCATCGATCTAGAAGACCGCTTCACCCTTTTCAACCGCGGCGCGGAGCTCATGTTCGGCTATTCCCCGGACCAAGCCTTGGGAAAAGAGGTCCGGGCGATCGTGGCTGACCCGAAATTCGGTCCCGATGAAAGACCGCTGCTGCAATGTGGAATAGAGGCGGCCTCCACTGGCCGGCACCAGGTCGACATCCAACTGGCTCGCGCCGACGGGAGTCTCTTCGTGGCCTCTGTGGCCATGACGCCTATTCGTAAAGCCGATGGCCCCTTGCTTGGATACCTGGGCATCATCAAGGATCTGACCCCAGAGCGAGCCAAGGAGGAGGAACTGCGGCGCATGCAGGCGCGGCTCGCGCACAACGAGAAGATTTCCGCTCTCGGGAGGGTCGCTGCACAAGTCGCTCACGAAGTTAAGAATCCCCTGGCTGGCCTGAAACTATACTCCCTCCACTTGAAGACGAAAGTGGCCGGACAACTGGGGGGCGCCGAGATGGAGCTGTTGGAAAAGATTATCCAGAGCATTGACCACCTCTCCGATACGGTGGAAAAGGTTCTGGATTTTGCACGCCCGGTCAAACTGGTGCGGCAGCAGGTGGACCTCAATAGCGTCATCCATGAAGCTCTCCACATGATTGAACCGCAGATCCACGGAAACAAAATCGAGAAGCAACTGGAACTGGCCGACCCCGATGCAGGCGGCCTGCTCGATGAAACTGCTATTCGCTCAGCCGTGGTCAACTTGATGGTCAATGCCGTTCAGGCCATGTCGGACGGGGGAACGCTCAAGGTGACAACGGCCAAGTCGAATAATCAGCTAGTGTTGAGAATATCCGATACGGGATGTGGGATGTCAGAAAATCAAGTGAAGAATGTTTTTGAGCCATTCTATACCACTAAGAACAAGGGGCTCGGTTTGGGAATGCCTTACGCCAAGAAGGTGATCGAAGAGCATGGAGGGACGATTCAGCTCAAGAGCCGCCAAGGAGAAGGCACCCAGACGGAGATTACATTACCAGTTGAGGAGTGATATGCAAATGCGTGCCAATGAGAGGATTCTCGTCGTTGATGATGAAACAAGCATCAGTGGGGCCATGAAGGTTATTCTTGGGGAGCGAGGGTATGATGTCAAGACTGCGGATACCGTCAGCCAAGCCACTTCTATCCTCAACGGCCGTCCGTTCGATCTGGTCTTTACTGACCTGAAGCTCCCCGATGCCTCCGGGATTGATCTGCTCGGACAGATCAAGAGCGATACGCCCGACACGGAGGTCATCCTGATGACCGCCCATGGATCTCTCGACATCACTATCGAGGCCATCAAACGGGGCGCCTACTATTACATTGAGAAGCCGTTTGTGCCTGACCAGGTGGTTATGCTGGCTCAGCGGGCTCTGGAGGCAGCAGCCTTCCGGCGAGAGAATCAAACGCTGAAACGCGTGCTCTCGAGTGAGGATGAGGCCTTTGGAATTATCGGGCGCAGCCCGAAGATGCGCCAGATCTATGATACGATTCGGGCCACCGCAGCCTCCGACGCATCCGTGTTGATTGAGGGCGAAAGCGGCACGGGTAAAGAACTCATTGCGCGAGCGTTTCACCTTCAGGGAACGCGGGCCGACCGACCCTTCGTTTGCATCAACTGCGCTGCCATCCCGCGCGATTTGATTGAGTCAGAATTGTTCGGTTATAAGAAGGGCGCCTTTACGGGCGCCGACCGCGATAAGCGAGGATTGATGGAAACCGCCTCGGGGGGAACCCTGCTGTTGGACGAGATTGCAGAGATGCCGGTGCATCTTCAGACCAAACTGCTGCGGGTTCTGCAACAAAGAAAACTCCGCCGGGTGGGCGATGAGCAGGAGCTGGATGTGGACTTCAAACTGATCTCGGCCACCAACCGTGACACGTTGCAGGCCATTCAACAGGGGGAACTGCGAGAAGATTTGTATTATCGCATCAGCACGATCAAGATTAAGGTCCCCCCACTGCGGGAACGGCTCGACGATCTGGTTCTTCTCGCCGAGCGTTTTCTGGAGCGTTATAGCAAGAAATACAACAAGCACATCCTGGGAATCGCCCAAACCACTTATGTGCTCCTGACGCGCTATCCTTGGCCTGGCAACGTCCGTGAATTGGAAAGCGTCGTTGAGCATGCCGTTCTGTTTTGTCAGGGGGAACAACTCGAGCCTCAGAACCTGCCTGAACATATTCAGGCGGCCCGTAGTAGTCGCTTCAGATGTGACGTGCTCCCCTATATGACGCTCGAAGAGATTGAGCGCGACGTGATCGAACAGACTCTCGAACGTACGGGCGGCAACGTGAAGAAGACAGCTGAAATATTGAACCTGCATCGCCCCACGCTCTATCGCAAGCTGAGGAGCTATGGTATCAAAGGAAAACGGAGTGTTTCACAATAGAACACTAATTAGGGACAGATTTATGGGAAAGCACCAGAATTCCAGTCGTTGACTAATACTGCATCCCCGATCCCACATCAAAAGCATTATCCTGATTGATCATCCAAGCCAATTTCGGGCCAGTCCTGCGTGTAAAAACAATGGGTTGGGGAATTCTGCATTCTTGCTTAAATCAAGAATCCCAATTCTAGCCCCACGCACCCCATTACAACGCTCGATTGGCACATGAGTTGCTGATTATTCCCCCTTAGGCAGGAATGAATGCTTTACCTTTTTACGATACCGTTCTTGTGCTTCCGCTTGCTGCTCTGGCCACGCATGAAGTGGTTTTTGCAGGGTTTTAGCTCAAATGGAGATGGAAAAATTCGTGCCAGAGAAAATCAAGATACTTGTCATCGATGATGAGCCCAGCGTGGTGGACGCCGTCAAATTGATTTTAAACGACAACGGCTACGATGCGGTCGTTGCCATGACGGGACACGAAGGGATAGAAGAATGTGAGAAGGCGCGATTTGACGTGACCATCACTGACCTTCGACTCCCGGATATGTCCGGCTTCGATGTCCTCAAATGGATTCGCCTGAAGGACCCGCAAAGCCGCGTCATCATCATTACCTCACACAGCACCCCTGAAGTCATCCTGGAGGCCAGGAAGGGGGGTGCGGTGGATGTCTTACCTAAACCTTTCTCTCCAAAAGACCTCATCCAACAGGTAGATCGCGCTCTTGCGACCCACTGAGCTTTTGTTCCCCGTTCATATCCTATTCATTCAATTCTGAGGCACCCCCCTCGACAGTATTCACCCCTTACACTTCCCAATTCCTTGATTCTCCAAGAATGTCTCTGGGACCTTGCTTCTAATTTTTCGGGATCGACTGAAAATTATGGCATCGGTTTGTAATCGAGATTTGGAGTAGTTTTAGAAGATAACATAATTGATACATAGTATCAATTTGATACATACTTTTAGAAAAGTGATTCAATTAACTATCCTAAAAAGCTGGTACTACTAGGTGCATTATTAATCTATCTATATGTATTTAATTGCCTTGTAATAAAAACTTACGTTGGCATCACATTTGCTTGTAATTTGCCGCATGCAATGGGAATTGTTCTCCAGCATGCAGGAGGCTACTTGGAGTATGGACCCATTCGAAAGAGATCATTCTTGGAGCATGAATCCCCAGAGATTCCTGTCAGACACTTCTCGAAGATGGGTCAAATCCGCGCACGCTCCGTCCTGCAATTTTCAAGTCTCCTGGAAATTACAGCGAGTACGAAAGCAGGTTGACGTTACACAAGGGGGGCGAAGACGGGATATCCGGAATTTTTTAATTAGTCCAAAAAACAAAAACAACTGATGACGCTCTGTCGCATCGGCGCCAAGGAGAACAATATGAATAACCGAAAGGCAACAGATTTAACAAACCGAATCAAACCCAAGGGGCTTTGGACGTCATTAACAGTGGCGTGCTTGTTCCTTGCCATGATGGTTTTCACAGGGACCATCGTGGCCCAGGGTCCGATTTCACCGACGCAGTTCGATATCACCGGCTTCCTCCAGGAAGCCACGGTAACGACTCCCGGTGACGCGCACTCTGGTGGCACGTTGAAGGTCAACGGCCATGCAGTGACCGTGCCTCGGGAAACGATTGTAGTCCTCCCGGCCAACCAGCTCACGTGGCAGGAGCTCTTTGCTCAAGCCCCGGCCCCCTACACGAATGCAGCGACGGGCATGGCCATGTCCGACCTTCCAACGCCTCTCACCCAATATGAAGTCGAGGTGGTGGGCAACCGCGTCGGCGACACTTACATTGCCGGGCTCATCTACATCTCCCAGCAAACCCTCAACTCGGGTGCGGGGTTCATCAATTTCATCGACTACACCTTGGGCGAGATGCGAGTGGGTGGAATTATCAACGACCCGAACTGCGCGCAGGGTGGCACCGCCGCGTCGAACCCGCTCTGCTCAGGCGCCCGGTTACGAATCAACGACCCCACGGGAAAGTTCGGTCGGGCAAATACCCCGGATCAACGATTCACGCTCGACCCCGATAACCCGACAGTTATGAGCGGAACTGGCTACCCCGCTTGCTTGCCTCGCACCGACCCGGCCGGGGCTGCACCCGATGCTCTATGCCCCGAGGGCCAGCGCCCGAAGGACCTCACTGGTGCCTATGTCGGCAAGTTCTTCACGAATGCTCCAGTGGCTGCCCCTGGAGTGACTCCGATGCCAGATCCGAACATCCAGGCGCCGTTCGAGGTGGGTGACTACATCACTTTCGCGGGAACGCTCGTCACAGACAATGCAGCGGCTCCCACTGCGGGACCGTGGCCCGCCAACGGAACCTCTGGCACCTACATTTCCGCTCACACCATCACCAGCAACGTCGCCATCTTCACCGCCGCGGGAACCAATCCCTCCTATGTGATGACCGATACGTTCATTCTCGGTACCGGCGGCTTGACAGTTCTCGGCGCTGCCGAGGCGGTGATCCGAACCCGGTTCGAGGGAATGACGACCGACTTCAGCCGGCAGATCCATGTCTATGGAATCGATTTTAACTCCCTCACAGGAGCCCCGAGCGACCGCGATTGGGGTACCATCGGCGTCGATCCAGGTCCGCCCACGGGCGCGGTTCTGGGACGTTGGCGCTTCCGTCCCCCGTGTGCACCTTTTGGGACCGTTCCCACAAAACCTGACAAGCAATGCGTCATGAACGCGTCGGGCGTCTTCCTGCCGGCTACAAGAGAAATGCGGGCTGTGATCGAAGGCGCATGGGTTCCCGGACAGACCACCACTTATGCGAACGGGCTCATTGCCGGGCAGTACCACGCTCCCATCACGACGTTGATCTTCCCTGAGAACATCCCTGGAAGCCCGATCATACCGGCTAACTTTGAGGCGATCCCCTTCCTGGCTTGTGGGGGTTATCCCTCCACCACAGGGGTCCTTGCCGGGCAGCTCAATCCCTGGCCCGGTGCTGCGGCTCCTTCGCTTACAAATTGCGCAGGGTTCATCGCACCCCCGAGCGCAGTTTCCGCCACAGCTACCCCAAGCTCCGTGATCTCCGGAACTGGGACGCTTGTGACTCTCAGCGCCAGTGCCAGCGGAAGCGCTCCGCTCAGTTTCACATGGACGCAGGCTGCCACGGACGTTACACAGGTGGCCCTTACCGGTGCCAATACTGCCAGCGCGACCTTTACCACGCCGACGGTTGCAGCGAACACGACGCTTAACTTCACGGTTACAGTGACAAACGCTGCTGGCTCCGCTACCGCAAACGTGATCGTCACGGTCTCGGTGGACAAGCCCGTCGTCAACGCCCCCGCGCCCCTGATAGTGATTTCGGGAACGCCGGTGACTATGACGGCTACTTGTGGTGATCCGGCCGGGCTGCCTTGCACCTTCACTTGGACTCAAACCAATGCCGGTGCGCCCGGGGTACCTACTGTACTTGTCCCGAATCCATTCACCGGTGCGACGATCAGCTTCACCGTCACGCTGCCAGTGGGTACGACGACAAGCACCGTTCTCCAGTTCTCGGTGACGGCGACGACCGCAGGTGGCAGTTCAGCACCGGCGACAACTTCGGTGACGGTGAATCCGGCTCCGGACGCTGTCATTATCACTTCGGCAGTGTACCGGACTTCGAAGCAGCGGCTGGATATTGCCGCTTCATCGTCAGTCGTCAGCCCGAACATCATCCTGACCTTGCAGCCTTACCTCACGGCCCAGGGAACCATGTTCAACCCCACGACTCTTGGGGGCACGGCGAACATATTCACCAACAACGGTGGTGGTCTCTACATCATCACCCTGGTGGGTGCACCTGAGCCCGCCGTGCCGCCGGCTACGCCTCTGATAGTCACTTCCAACATCGGAGGGAGAGGCACATCAGCCCTGACCCTGATCCGGCAGTGACCTAGTCAACTCCTCGCCGGTCGAAGAGCATGCATTCTGCTCTTCGACCGGTTTTTTTTTGCCGAGGTTCCCCCTGCGACCTCTCAGGATCGATAGATGATGAAGGAGGAGCAAAGCCGTACTGAGACGAAACCGGGTTCCACGCTTTATG
>JBAVHJ010000060.1:0-5613 GCA_049685715.1 Terriglobia bacterium
TATCGGGGGAGGGACTATTCCGAGGGCAAGAAGATCACCTGGAAGGACGGGATTGCCGCGCTCTATTTCATCATTCGATACTGGCTGGCCGATTGAACCCGATCCTGAAACCGGTGACATTGAACTCGCCGCAAAACTGCTTTTCGAAAGGACATTCGGGAGTGCCGGTCAAAATCGGGACAGGGGTCCATTGCCCCAGCTTCACCGGCGGGCATCCGAGGTTGCCTTCTTCATTTCCTCCAGATACTTGATATCGTGCTTGTAGATGAACAGATTGGGCCTGCCTTCCCGAGTGAGCCTGATGAAATTCCTGTCAATGTACTCAATCCACCCTTCCACCGTCTCGCCATTCATGAGTTTGACCACCACGCGCGCCTTGGATTGAACCAACTCGGAAAGATACTGATACTCCGCATTGGTCAGGTCGGGGGCGTGCTGACCGCGCACCGGACTGGAGGTCGCCTTTTCACTCAGCTTCAACTTTCCTTCCGCTTGACGGCGGCGCACATCTTCCATGGTCGTCCGGATCAGTTTTCTGTGTCCAATCTCATTCCCCGTCAGCTCGGGAGGCTTCGGCTCCGAAGGGCGAAACACGCGGACACTCCCATTGTCCAGGCCGGGAGGGTTCGGCCGGACTTCTCTCTTCTCCGCCTCTTCTGACGGCATCATGAGTGGCTTCTTCTTCCGGATGAGGGGTTCATTGCGGGCCAATGGCTCGCGCGTGGGTTTTTTCATGGAAATGAGTTCCTTTTAGTTGATTCTTTCAGTGCCCGATGATTGCGGGCTTCAGATCGACTTCATAAAAAAGCAGTTCCCGCCCAACCTGTTTGGGATCGGAAGACCGGCGGATTCGAACTCGAGGGATGTAGATCTTCCCTCCCACCAAGGCGGCCCCCAGCTCGGGAGTCTCATAAAACACGAACCCGTAGGCAGTACTGTGGGGAGAGACAAATTTATCCCCCAGTTCCTTAGAAAGAAAATCCGCCTGCGCATTTATGAAGTCCTTTTCAGGATTGCCACCCAGGCCCACACCCCCAATCCCGATCTTTCCCGAAGAACTCCGGCGACGGTTCTTAAGGTGGAAGAGTTCCCGGACGACATCATCCGTTGGAGTGGGATGCAGGCCACGGGATTTGGCGGACGTCAGTTCGACTTCATTGCCATTCAATTCGATCTCATCCTCACTGTCATTACTCACCACAATCAGGACAGTTACAAAGTTCTCCCGGCCGGGATCACGATCGAAAACTTGGAGGACCTTGTCCGATCGGTCGTAGGGCTCCGCGGCAATCGTGATCCTGTCGTGGGAGTCAAGCGCCAGAAAGGATTTAGCGTGACCAGCGGAGAAGGGTTTGACTTTATATCCGGCCAGAATCGTGCCCGCGACAAACACCGCCCCTAAAACGAACAACACGCACACATGTTTCATCGACATGAAGAGATTTCCAGTTCTGGTTGTGGTCATAGGATGAACGCCTTTTTGGCTCCCGTCAAGAGGACAGGCCGACAAAAATGAAATTGAAGGATGGGAGGGCCCCTCCCGATTCGACCGGGCGCGGCTGCTCTGAAACAGAACCCCCGCGGTAAAATCCTCAAAGAGGCAGATGGAGGGGCCGCTAAATCCCCTGGCCGGTGGCTCCCATGCTCACCAGGATCTTAAGAGTTCCACTCTCCCGGGCTCGCTTGAAAGCAGCCCGCCCCTGGACCAAAGGATACCGATCGGATACCAGCGGCCGGACGTCCACTTCCCGCCGCCGCAACTTCTCGAGGGCCCTGGGAAAGGGACCACACCGCGAACCGACAACACGGATTTCGTTCACGACCAGGGGGGCAGCGTCGAAGATTAAACGGTCATGATAGGTGGACTTCAACACCAGCGTCCCGCGGGGACGGACCAGCGTCAGCGCCATTTGAAAACCCTGGGGAGAACCCGCTGCCTCGACCACGACATCAAAAGTTCCAGCGAGCGGTTTCGCGTCCCGATTCATTGATTCCAGGAGCAAGACCTCGGCGCCACATCCGACCATCTGGTCCAGCTTTCCCTGATGCTTTCCAATCACCGTGAGTGACCCCCCTTGATGTGCCAGGACCCGAACAATCAACTGAGCCAGCTTTCCATCGCCCACGATGCAAAGCCGATCTTCAGGGCGGAGGTCGACTTGTTCAAGAATCTCAAAAGCGGCCGCCAGTGGCTCGACAAAAACGGCCTCATCATTCGAGATCTCCTCCGGCACTTCGTGAAGGTTTTCCATCGGGAGCGTACAGAATTCAGCGAGGGCCCCCGGGCGGTTGACGATTCCCAGCACGCTGCGGTTCCGACAGTGCTTCTCGAGGCCCCGCCGGCAAAGATCGCATTGATGGCAGACGCAATTGATTTCTCCCACAATACGCCGCCCAAGCCAATGCGGATCCGCCGCTTGTTCCACGATCCCGACAAACTCGTGGCCAAGGATTCCTTGAAACTGGTGATAGCCGCGGGTGATCTCGATGTCGGTATTACAAATCCCGGCCTGCAGCACGCGGATCAACGCCTCGCGGCCCGAGGCCACCGGTCGAGGCAACTCGCTCACGTTCAAGGTTCCGTCAAAAACTATTGCTTTCATCTCTTGATTTGTGTAAGTTTGGGGGCTTGTCGAACCCTGACTTCCAATTCAGTTTCTGTGTCCTCCGTGAGAAGCTCGATCTCTCAATAGTGATTCTCCCGCTCCATCCCCGGGCTCTTGATCGAGCTGCTTTTTGAGATTCAGACTCAAGCACACCGCGTCTCTAATTCTGGTTCAAGGGAGCTTTGATGACACGAAACATCTCTCGCAGGAATTTTATCAAAAAATCGACTGCAGCGGGAGTCGGTGCTGCCCTGATCGGCCGGGTTTCTGTCAGTGAAACGAGGGCGCAAACGAAGGGCGAAAATGCCTCTCTTCCCCTTGTGATTTCCAGCGCCAACGGGCTTGAAGCCGTCAAGAAGGCGATGGAGATATTGAAGGCGGGCAACGATCCCTTGGACGCCGTCATCGCGGGGGTGAACATCGTGGAGGATGATCCCAACGATATGTCGGTGGGTTATGGCGGCCTTCCCAATGAAGACGGCGAGGTGGAACTCGATGCCAGCTGCATGCATGGACCCACGCACCGCGCGGGAGCCGTGGGAGCGCTGAAGTGCATCAAGAACCCCTCCAAAGTGGCCCGCCTCGTCATGGAACGATCCAATCGTATCTTCCTGGTGGGCGAAGGGGCGCTGCGCTTTGCGCTGGCCCATGGATTCAAGAAGGAAAACCTGCTGACCGACAAGGCCCGGGAGATCTGGCTCCAATGGAAAGACAACCTTTCGACCCATGACGACTGGGAGCCGCCCAAAGACAAAGAGGGCATTCCCATCACGCACGGAACAATCAATTGCAATGCCGTAGATGCGAACGGCAATATCGCCGGGGTGACCACGACCAGCGGTCTCCCCTTCAAAGTGGCTGGACGGGTGGGCGACTCCCCCCTCATCGGGGCCGGACTCTACGTCGACAATGAAGTGGGCGCTGCCGGGTCTACAGGCCATGGCGAAGCGAATATCAAAGTGGTTGGGGCTCATACCGTGGTGGAGTTCATGCGGGAGGGGGTACCCCCCGAAGAAGCCTGTTTGCGAGCCCTCCAGCGCATTGTCGATCTCCATAGGCGCACCGCAAAATGGTACGGCGATCTCCAGAATGTGAACTTTTACGCGGTAAATCGAAAAGGTCAGTATGCTGCCGCTGCCATCTTCAGTGAGAGCCGGTACTGTGTGGCTACGGGAGAAGGGGCGCGGCGACTCGACAGCGCGTACCTGCTCAAGAAACCTGTCGATCCGAGAAGGTAACTTCAGCGGTCCAACAGAATGTGAACGAAGCCGGAAGTCAGAAGCCGGAAGTCAGATCAGGATTTGTTATTTCCCTTTCCTCTGACTTCTCACCTCGTGTCCAAGAAAATAGACATGGCCAAGCCACCAAAGCTCCCAAGGACTGCCCACATGAAGCCTCTCGTAGGGATTGTGATGGGAAGCGACAGCGATCTGCCCGTCATGACGGAAACAGCAAAGCGCTTGAAGGAATTTGACATCCCATACGAAATCGAAATCACTTCGGCCCACCGCTCCCCGATCCGCACGTCAGAATATGCACGCGCGGCAAACCGGCGCGGACTGAAGGTCATCATCGTCGGGGCGGGAGGAGCGTCTCATCTGGCGGGAATCATAGCCGCCGAAACAGTGCTCCCCGTCATCGGCGTTCCCATCGATAGCTCCCCTCTCAGCGGGATCGATGCGCTCCTCTCCACGGTGCAGATGCCAAGCGGTGTTCCTGTGGCCACCATGGCGGTTGGCAAGGCGGGCGCCAGTAATGCCGCCATCCTGGCCGCAGAGATTATTGCGATCGCCGACAAAGCCATGGCGCTGAAACTGACCCGCTTTAAGCGGGACCTCGAAAAGTCCGTTGTTGCCAAATCAGAGAAGGTGAAGAGGGAATTCAAGATCTGAGTGTAAGAAAACCGGTCCTTAAACGCAAAATGGAACCGCGGATTCTGTGGGCCGGGAGGCCGATCATGAATTTTTGAGCACAACAGAGTCGGTCTTGCTGCTCACATCTTCCCTCCCAACGACTTCATCCCCCTTCGGAAGAGGGGTAAGCGCGGACACCTGCGGATTTTCCCACCCCCCATCCCTTTCAATTTAGACCCTGCCTGCAAAGATTCGTCGATTGGGCTCGTGACAGGCAATCTCTGTTTACGTTAGAATCCCCCCCATGAAGATCAAGGTACTGGCCATGATCATGGCAGGGGGCACGGGGACCCGACTGATGCCGTTGACGCGCGAACGGGCCAAGCCCGCCGTCCCCTTTGGCGGGAAGTACCGTATCATCGACTTTGTCCTCTCCAACATGATCAATTCCGGCATCTACTCGATCTACGTGCTGACGCAATATAAATCGCAATCCCTCTTGAACCACTTGAAGGATGGCTGGCAATTCACCAACCTGCTGAAGGATCAATTCATCATCCCCGTTCCCGCTCAGATGCGGTCAGGCGAAGTGTGGTACCAGGGAACCGCAGACGCGATTTACCAGAACATCAACCTCATTGAAAATTGTAATCCTGATGTGGTGGCCATTTTTGGAGGCGACCATGTGTTCCGGATGGACGTCTCGGAGATGATTCAATATCACCAGACCAAGAACGCCGCAGTGACGGTGGCCGCGCTTCCCATGCCCGCTTCGGAGTCCTGTCACTTTGGGGTCATTGAAGTCAATGAGGACTGGCGGATCATCGGCTTCGAGGAGAAGCCGCAAAAGCCCCACACCATCCCCGGCCGTCCCGACCAGATCCTGGCCTCCATGGGGAATTATATTTTTGACACACCCATTCTCTTGCACGAACTTTACATGGACGCCACCCGCCCGGAGAGCGATCACGATTTCGGCAGGACCCTGCTTCCTGATCTCTGCCGGCGACGGCCTGTTTATGCGTATGACTTTTACTCCAACAAGATCACGGGGGAACCGGCCGAGAAAAGCAACTACTGGCGCGACGTGGGAACGATTGAAGCGTATTACGCCGCCAACATGGATTTGAAGGCCATTGATCCTGCGTTGAACC
>JBAVHJ010000061.1:0-11538 GCA_049685715.1 Terriglobia bacterium
AAGGTATTAGGGTTAGGTTCCAATGTGTGCTCACATGTAGCCGCCAAAGGCGGGCGATAGAATCGTAGCCTGAGGCGCCAGCCTCAGGACTGGGAGCCTCCCCACAAAAAGGAATTGAGTCCGCCTGAGGCGGACGACATAACAATCCAACGGAGGGAGGATTCAACTCCCACAGCGTTCGGTTAGACAGCGTGTGTATTCGAACATGAACGAGTCTCCCAGGTCACCCGCGCTGACTGAATGATCATTAGCTCATAGGAGATTCGCTGCGGACGACGATTGCCTTGCCCCAATAATTGGGGCTTCGATTCAAGCGGTCATCACGTGTGGGGACAAGAACTGGAGCGGCCCCTCTGGGCCTGCTACGCACACAAAAGCCGGAAGCGCCATTGTTGATGCTGCACTTCAACACCATTGAAGAAAACCTTGAAAGTTTGGCTCGTCAGTTTCGTACGGCCGAACCTTTCAAGCACCTGGTGGTTGATGGCTTCGCTGACGAGTCCCGCCTGCTCCATCTGATCCCCGTCCTACCCCTGCCCTCAGAACATCGAATTCATAAGAGCCGGGACTACATTTTTGCCAAAAACAAATTTGAAAAGGGAAATTTCAAGGAATTGTCCGCGGAATGCCAGGAGCTTTATCTCGACCTGACTTCGGCGCGATTTCAGAAAATCCTGCGTACCCTGACCGCGCAAGAGGTGTTTGTCGATCCCGAGTTCTTCGGGGGCGGGATACATCTGGGGGGTAAAGACAGCTTTCTGGATATGCATGTGGACTTCAATTACCATCCGCTGCATCGAAACTGGTTTCGCAATCTGAACATCCTTTTATATCTCAATCCCGGGTGGAAGAGGGAATTCGGGGGCCAGTTGAAGCTCAAGCACGCCCGAACCCTGAAAACAGCGGAGGTTGAACCCCTGTTCAATCGCTGCGTCATTATGCTGACCCGGGATTACACCATGCATGGTTACGACCGGATCCGCTTCCCGGAAGGCCAATTTAGGCGCTCCATCGCCACGTACGCGTATTCGCTCGATCCGCTGCCCGGAAAAGAACGCAGCACTCGATGGCTCCCCGAGGGAGCCTCCTTCCTTAAGAGAACCATTGGAAATGCCTGGCCCGCCCTGGTGAGGATTAAGAGTTACTTCTTTTCCAGCGGGACAGCGAAAAACAAGTAAAGAATCGGGTGCCGCAGGCATGTGCTCTTTGCATGCCTGCGTTGGTTCATAATTCCGGCGTTTGCACTTTGGAATTTGGCTTTTGTTTGGTTTTTGGAATTTGGATTTAGGCCTTTGGGATTTGGAATTTCCGCTTCGGCCAATCCTCCCGTCCGCGTTACATCTCATCTGGCGCCACTGAATTCTCCTTGAATTCACCTCGCGCGAGTTCTACACTTCTTGTTGGCCAGGCGACCCCCATGTCGGGCCCCACTTCTCAATGCGGTGATTGGCTGGCCGTTGTGCCTCACCCGTGTTTTCTATGTCGCCACTCCAGGAGGGAATGGCACTAACCCTATGCGGGCTTGATGTCTATTACCAGGGTCATTCAGTCTCTCCTTTTCATCTGACCGATTTCGGAATGTCCAATGTCCAAATACGGCCCCATTTCTAGATAATGCTTACACACAAAGCCGGAAGGATGTAGTTATGATAACAAGAAGAGCTTTGAAGGTTCTCATTCTCTTTTTCGTGGTAGGTACGACTTTCCCCGCGAATGCTGATGAGCACGGCAAGAACCTCCAGGCAAACGTTCAGGAAGTTACCTTGTTGTCCAGGAGAGCACACAAAGAAGAAGATAATCCTTATGGCAAATCGGTTTTCAACTTCAGGCGCGCCCTCAGAAGTGACAGCAAAGAGTGGCTGCTCGTCACACGCAACATTCCGGAAATCGAGTATGATAGTTCTTGGCCTATTAACGAGGATAGCGATTGGTTCAGTCTTGGCACCGATTCAGCAAGCAAAATAAAGGACCTCGGCGCCTTACAGTGGTCCGAAGTGGAAAGCGTTCCAATCCTTCCTGCTCCCCTCCCTGCGCTCCAGGGGGTTAAAGGTCCCCGCCCGGGGGAAACCTGGGAGGAATCATCAGGACAGCGAGTGACCCAGGCCGTGGAGGGACATGTGTATGTCGTGCATGTCAAGGACACCCTGTGCGACCATCAGGGGACGCCCCCGTTTGTCAACGATTTCTATGTGATGTTCAGGGTTGAGAAACTTGAACCGGGCGATCGATGTACCATTTCCTGGAAACAAGTTCCTTGGCCGGAAGGAAAAAAGAGTGAGCGTAAGGAACGGTGCAACTAAAGCGCACAGACGCCCAGGCCCGCAGAGCCGGACTTGGGAGTTGGTTGCTGGATGATGCGTTAGGGGTCGTACAACTGGAGGGTGAGGATCAAGGGAGGGCTTCGATGAATCTGTCCGCAAGAATGTCTCTTATATGGCTGCTGCTTAGTTTGCATTTAGTATTCCTACAGACATCGGCTCAAGAAACTCAGCAACGCCCAGGCGTTTCACCCGAACAGTCAAACAAAAGTGACAGGGTAAATTTCAAGGAATGGGTCCAGACGAATGGGCCCAATGGGGGTGACGTCTTCGCTTTCGCTGCCAGTGACACTAGCCTTTTTGCTGGGACTGGGGGCGGCGTTTTCCGCTCCACTGACAATGGGGCGAGCTGGACTGAGGTCAATGCGGGTTTGAAGAACTATGATCTCCTGGCTCTTCACATCAGTGCTCTTGCTGTGAGTGGCGACAATGTGTTTGCAGGGACCGAGGCCGGCCTCTTCCGCTCCACCGACAAGGGAACAACCTGGAGGCGCGTTCGCTCAGTGTTTCACTTCGTCTTCTCTCTCGCTATCCGTGGGACAGATCTCTTTGCAGGGACCGAACATGGTGTCTTCCTCTCCACCGACAATGGAACGACCTGGAAGGGTTCCGCCAAAGGTGTCCACGTCTCTCCAGGCGGGACACTCTGGACAGGTGGGCCGCGTGGGTTTGCGGGTGCCAACGTCCAGGCGCTGGTTTTCCGTGGGGCAGATCTTTTTGCAGGCGCTTGGGGTGATGGTGTCTTTCTTTCCAGCGACAATGGAACAAGCTGGAAAAAGATCAACACGGGGTTAACAGGCACTGATGTCCACTCCCTTGCTGTCATCGAGGATAATGTCTTTGCGGCGACCTGGGGGGACGGGGTTTTCCTGCTCAATGACAGCCAGATGAAATGGAACCCCGTCAATGTCGGCCTGACAAACCAAATCGTCACTTCTCTGGCGGTGAAGGGAGCAAAGCTTTTTGCGGGGACCCACGCGGGTGTGTTTGTCTCCTCCGACAACGGTGCAAGTTGGACACCCGTCAACGCCGGTTTGACGAGTCCATTGGTATTCTGTCTCGGCGTCCGGGGGACAAGCCTTTTTGCGGGGACTCGCGGGGGCATGTTCCTCTCCACGGATGACGGGGGGAGTTGGGAAGCCGTCAACGCCCGGATGAGGAGCACGTTTGTGCTTTCGCTCGCCTCCAATGGAGGAAATCTCTTCGCGGGCACGCGGGGGCGAGGGGTCTTTCTCTCCACGAACAACGGGACCACCTGGAGGGAGGTGAACGCAGGAATGACCAACTCCGTTGTCCAATCGCTGGTTTTTCGGGGGACAGATCTCTTTGCGGGAACTCGCCATGGAGGTATGTTTCTATCCACTGACAACGGGGCGAGTTGGACTGAAATCAACGCCGGTTTAACCTCTCGAGATGTGCGGGCTCTTGTGGTGAGTGAGGCCAACATATTTGCGGGGACCGAGGGGGGTGTCTTCCGTTCCTCCGATAGCGGAAAAAGCTGGAAAGTTGTTCGCGCTGGCTTGACAAATGCTGCCGTCTCCTCTCTGGCTGTCCGCGGACCAAATATCTATGTGGGGACCGGGGTTGGTGTGTTTTTTTCCACCGACAGCGGAACCACCTGGAGGATCGTCAATGCCGGTTTAACCAACCATATTGTCCACTGTTTGGCCGTCAGCGGGACAAATCTTTTTGCGGGGACCGATCGCGGCGGAGTCTACGTTTCCAGCGATAACGGAGCGAGCTGGAAAGAGGTCAACGCGGGTTTTGAAAATCCTGGATTTCCCCCTGATGTCCGGGTCCTTGCTGCGGATGGGACGAATCTTTATGCGGGGACCGAGCGCGCCGGGGTTTACGTTTTCAGTAATAACGGGACAACCTGGACGGCGGTAAATAAGGGGCTGACGAACCCCAAGGTGCTCTCTCTTGCTGTGAAGGGAACAGAACTCCTTGCCGGAACACAGGGGAGCGGTGTCTTCGTCTTCACCATCAAGGGAACGAGTTTGCCGCCAACCGAGTAAATAATCGAGCGTCAGGTCTCTGCAAACGTGAAAGGGTGTTTTGACATTTCGAATTTGCCATAATCCAACTCCGTAGGAGTGGCATATTTATGGACCCCGGTGTCGTTAATGTGATTTTCCGAGCTCCAGCGGAGCGACATCGGCCCTGCGGCAGATCAGAATCAGGGTCATGGCGATCAAAGATGTCGCTCCTGACGGAGCTTGATCGGTTGGGTGGATTGGCGAGTCTATAAAGAGGCCGCTCCTAACGGAGTTGACGGTCGCAGGGGCATAATACTCTCGTGTCCCGCGCATCTTTTCGTGGCGCCCATGGGTCGGGTGGATTTGATGAGCAGCAGCCCGCAGAGACCTGACAGTCAAAATGGCAGCAGACCCGCGTTCATTTCGAATCTGCCATAATCCAACTCCGTAGGAGTGGCCTATTTATAGACCCGCCGCCCTTTTTTTCTTCGGTTGAACCCCGTCAGGGGTGCCACTGGGCTGCTAAGCTTTCCTCGCCATCTCTCCACAGGCTTGAAAATCTATCTCTCGTCTTGGGTAAGAATAGCAACTCAGCTGTCACCCCTAAAGGGGTTCAACGAAAAAGTGAGAGCAGGGCTTGGTAAGGCTATACCTATGTCACTCCTACGGAGTTGGGTCACCGCCGCCTCAGGATGATACGGACATTTGATAAAGGAAAGACACCATGGCAGAATCCAATGTTAGAATCTGAACTTCCAATGCAGCAGATCCATTGTCCCGATCTGACAAGGAAATTAGGAATTGTCTGAATGTCCCGATCTGACCGCAGGCACCTCATCAAGAACGAGATGAATTCCGTTGCTTCTTTGGAAAGATGCATCTGGCGGTATACTCGGTTCAAAAAAACGGTGGGTTTTGGGGTAGAATCTTAAAAAGTGTCTTAACCCCGGGGGCGATTGAGCCCCGGTCTATCGATCCAAGAGGATGTGACCATGCCTGCACAAAAGTATCCGGAATCTGAAGTCGAAGCAAAGGATATTAAATTTAAATCCGAAGGGTTGGAACTGGGAGGCTATCTGGCCCGACCCAAGACCAGCCAGGCCCTTCCAGCGCTTCTCTTGATCCATGAGTGGTGGGGATTGAATGATCACATCAAGGATGTGGCGCGAAGATATGCGCGCGAGGGATTCGTAACCCTGGCAGTCGATCTTTACGGAGGGCGGATCGCCAAGGACGCTGACCAGGCCTCCCGCTGGATGGGTGAGTTAAAGCCTGAGGCAGGTGTCCGGATCATCCGGGCCGCGTTCTCCTATTTGCACCCGCAGCCCTATGTGAAATCAGGCCGCGTGGCCATTACGGGTTTTTGCATGGGGGGAAGTTTCGCCCTGCTGGGGGCCTGCCACATCCCTGAATTGAAAGCGGCCGCTCCTTTTTACGGCGATATCCCCGACCCCGATGATCCCATCAAAAACATTCGTTGCCCGATCTTGTTCATCGGTGCGGAGAAGGACCCCTGGATCACAATGGATAAAATGAACCGCCTCAAATCAGCTATCCCAAAGTATGGACTGACCGGGGAAGTTCATGTTTATCCCGGTGCCCAGCACGCTTTCTTTAACAACACACGCCCCGAGGCATACAATGCCGACGCGGCGGCGGACGCATGGGCACGCGTGACAAGATTCCTGCATCAACACCTCGATTGAGGCAGCGTTGGCCCTGCTGAAAATAAACTCTTGGCAGGTTATTGAAAAAGGCAGATTTGACCCTAAATACCACCGACAGAAGTCGGTGGATCTTTCAGAGGCCACCTAAGGGAAAACCGGCCGCCAGGCGATAATCCCACCTACGGGAGTAGGGGGATATTTCAAGTCCAGCCTATTTCCCTCGGAAAAAAAGCTGTATCGGAACGATCCGCCAGCTTCCGCTGGCGGTATTTTAAAAGTCGCCCCGAACTAACCGTAGGTTGCACTTGAATTGACCACCGACTCCCGTCGGTGGTGTTTATTTATCATTTCAGTTTTTAAGCATCCTCCCACGCGTCCCTCCCCAGACTTTCAGATTGACAGCCCTTATTGATTAAGCTAATTTCGCAAGGTTTGACTGTTCCTCATATTCTTGCCAAGGAGTGGCCGCCAAGAATGCATTTATTGAGAGCTGAAGATATTCAAGAGCTGATCGGTCATACTCCCATCATCCATCTCAGAAATATCTGTGAACCCCCCGCCGCTGAGATTTGGGCGAAGATTGAAACCTTTAATCCTGGAGGGTCAATCAAGGATAGAACCGCAGTCGGGTTGATCCTGGATGCTGAGGAAAAAGGACGGTTGAAGCGTGGAGGAACGATTATTGAACCCACCGCTGGTAATACCGGCGTCGGGCTGGCTTTGATTGGAGTCAAGCGGGGCTACCGTGTCATCCTGATTGTCCCCGAAGGCTACAGTCAGGAGAAGATGACTTTGATGCGAGCCCTCGGGGGTGAGGTGGTGACCACGCCGCGGCCCGAAGGCATGGAGGCGGCCATCCGGAAAGCGTTTGAACTGGCCCAGGGAATCCCTGGATCCTATGTCCCGCAGCAATTTGAAAACCCAGCCAATCCCGAGATCCATTACAAAACCACGGGTCCGGAAATCTTTCAACAGATGGGTGGGGCAGTGGATGCCATTGCCATCGGCGCTGGGACGGGGGGTACGTTTACGGGCGTGGCACGCTATCTGAAGGAGAAAATCCCCTTTGTCCACGCCGCGGTCGTGGAACCCGAAGGCTCCATCTTTGCCGGAGGAAAGCCGGGCCCTCACAAGGTGGAAGGAATCGGCAATAGTTTTATTCCCAAGACTCTCGAACTCGCTCTGGCGAACGAGGTGATCACCGTCGCTGACTGTGATTCCCTGGCCACCGTGAAACGGCTGGCGGAGCGTGAAGGAGTCCTGGCGGGCGGATCTAGCGGAGCCAATGTTTTTGCCGCCATCCAGCTTGCAAAACGCCTGGGTCCACGGAAGAATGTCGTGACCATCATCCCCGACAGCGGTGAGCGCTACCTCAGTAAGAACATCTTCGGATAAGCAATAAATTCATGAGCCGGCGGGGAACATACTTTCCTCTTGGAGATCGGATAATCTTCCCCAGGCAAAGGAGTCTTTATGGGTTTTGATACCGAAGCGATCCATGCTGGACAAATTCCCGATCCGTCAACGGGAGCCATCATTACCCCCATCTTTCAAACCTCGACCTATGTGCAGGAGGCCCTGGGCAAGCACAAAGGATTCGAATACGCCCGGACGCAAAATCCCACCCGCCTGGCAGTGGAGCGAAACGTTTGCGCCCTGGAAGGAGGCCTCGCCGCCTATGCCTTTGCTTCCGGGATGTCGGCCATCGATACGGTTCTGAAGTTGCTCATGGCGGGCGACCACGTGATTGTATCCGACAACACCTACGGCGGTACTTTTCGGTTGTTCAATTTTGTGTTGAAAAATCTCGGTCTGCACTTCACTTATGTGGATACCTCGAACCTCGCGGCCGTGGAAGCGGCCTTCCAGGAAAACACGCGCATGATCTTTGTGGAGACGCCCACGAATCCCATCATGGGAATCACCGATCTCCGGGCGGTGGCCCGGCAGGCGAAGCGCCACAAGGTGCGGCTGGTCGTGGATAATACCTTCATGTCCCCCTACTTCCAGCGGCCGCTGGCCCTTGGAGCGGATGTGGTTGTTCATTCCACGACCAAGTACCTGAACGGCCACAGCGATTCAGTCGGCGGGATGGTGGTCCTTCGACACAAGGAGGATGCCGATCGAGTCCAATACCTGCAGAATGCAGTCGGCGCCATCCTCTCGCCATTCGATTCCTGGCTGTTGCTGCGCGGCACAAAAACACTCGGCCTGCGTATGCGCCAGCATGATGCCAATGGGCGAAAGATCGCCGCTTTTCTTGAAAAACATCCCAAAGTTAAGAAGGTATATTACCCCGGGTTGAAATCGCATCCCCAGCACGCGCTGGCGAAAAAGCAGATGTCAGGGTTTGGAGGCATGATCGCCTTCGAGACCGGTTCGATCTCCCGGGCCCGCAAGGTTCTGGGTTCGACGCGATTGTTCTCATTGGCCGAGAGCCTGGGAGGGGTCGAAAGCCTGATCTCGCATCCGGCCACGATGACTCATGCCAGCGTTCCGGCAGCGGAGCGCCAGCGCCTGGGAATCACCGACGGGCTGGTCCGGATCTCGGTCGGGGTTGAAGATGTGAAAGACCTCAAAGAGGATCTGAAGAGCGCGCTGGAAAAGATTTAGGGAAGCGGGTGTAGGACGAGCAGTCTGCTCGTCCCTGGTGTTCGGGCATATTTAGTACGTGGACGAGCAGTCTGCTCGTCCTACTCGGGCACCGATTGCTCGATCCAATTCAAATAATTGGCGGATCCTTCGACGATGGGCGTCGCGATCACTTCCGGCACTTCATAGCTGTGAAGGGATTCGACGCATTTGCGGAGCTCGTCGAAACGTGCGCGGCGGGTCTTGATAACGAGGAGACACTCCTCATCGGTTTGGAGTTCCTCTTTCCATCGATACACCGAGGTGATCTTGGGGATCACATTCACGCACGCAGCGAGGCGCTTCTCGACCAGGGCGCGCGCGATCTTTTTGGCTTCAGTGATTTTTCCCGTGGTCACGTAGACGATGATTTTGTCGGTCACTTTGGCCTCCGGCCTTGTAGCAACAGGGCATTCCGACTGGTAGGTGGAACATGACGGCAATCAAATTCGGCACGTCGGGATGGCGGGCGATCATCGCCGAGGAGTTCACTTTCGCAAACGTGCGGCGTGTCGTGGAAGCGATTGCGCGATATGTGGAGGCGTCTGGCGTGCCGTCCCCCGAAAATAACCGCCCACCCAAGGGGACTCGCCTCCCGATCCTGGTCGGTTATGATACGCGGTTTCTATCGCGCGCCTTCGCTGAGGAAGCAGCCCGAATCTTCCTGGCGCACGATTTTGAAGTCCATCTCTGCAATGCCCCCACGCCGACTCCGACGATAGCATATGAAATTCTGAAGGACAAGCGACGGCCCATGGCCGGAGCGGTGAATCTGACCGCCAGCCACAATCCCCCCGAGTATAACGGAATCAAGTTTTCATCCTCAGATGGCGCTCCGGCTTTGCCCGAGGTGACGCACGCGATCGAAGCCCTGCTCCCGGGCCTCGGTGAGTCGGACGTGAAGCGCGCGGCACGCCTGGACCATCCGCGGCTGAAAGCAGTGAATCTCGATAAGGACTACGTGAAGCGGATTGCTGAATTGATCGATATGCCGGCCATTCGTCGCGCCAAACTCCGGCTGGCCTACGATGCCCAATACGGCACGGGGGCGGCCATTATGAACCGGATCGCCCATGAACACAGGATTCCGATCACCTTGATCCATACACATCCGGATCCCTCCTTTGGCGGCCACGCTCCCGATCCCTCGGAAGAGCATCTCGGGGAACTGAAGCGGGAAATGAGGAAGCAGCGCGCCGCGTTGGGGATATCGACCGATGGCGACGCCGATCGCTTCGGGGTGTTGGATCGTGATGGAACTTTTATTTCTCCGAATGAGATCATCGCGCTGGGACTCGACTATCTCATCACCGCGCGAAATTTCCCGGGGGGCGTGTGCCGTTCTGTGGCCACCACCCATCTCATCGATGCCGTGGCCGCCTATCACCATCGCGAAGTATTCGAGACCCCGGTAGGGTTCAAGTATGTCGGGGAGTTGATCAAACAGAACAAGATTGTCATTGGCGGCGAAGAAAGCGCGGGGCTTTCCATCCGGGGCCACGTCCCCGAAAAAGACGGCATCCTGGCCTGCCTGTTGGCGTCCGAAATGGTGGCGGTGCGCGGAAAGTCCTTGAAGCAGCAGCGCCAGGAGCTCTTCAAGAAGGTGGGCGCGTACTACAATGTCCGGGTCAATGTGCCGGTCGATCCCACCAAGCGGGAGGAAGTCCAGAAAAAGATTGAAAATCTCCCGGTGCTGCTGAATAATCTGAAGCAGTTGCCGAACGTGGTGCGGGAGAACAATCTCGACGGCAAGCAAGTGATTTTAGAAGATGGCTCCTGGGCGCTGATTCGACTTTCAGGAACTGAACCCGTTGCCCGCCTCTATTGTGAGGCGCGAACTCAGACCCAACTTCAAAAACTGCGGCGGGAAGTGGAGAGGTTGTTGAAGGGTGCCTGAGGATTAAGTCCTGTGAAACATTCCTGCGCCGGGATACGGGGATGACTGATCCGTTCGGGATTATTTTTTCGGTGCCAGAAGCTTGTGGTCCTAATGTGAGGGGAATTAAATCCACCGCGACGTTCGGTCGCTCGAGCATGCACCCATGAGAATCCGACTCAGCCTGGGGAGTCCGGGGTCCCGAAACAAACGGCCGTTGCGCTTTGCTCGCAGGGGGTTTTTACAAACGGCACTGCGCCACCCGAGGCGGTGGGTGTCTGCCGGCATGGTGGTGGTTTCTATTTTAATCCTGTTAACTGCCATCTTCGGCCAATATGGCTTTCTGGCGCTTCGAAAAGAGCAGGGACAACTGAAGCAGGCGGAACAGGAACGTGACCGCGCGAAGGCAGAGCAGTTGCGGCTGAAAAATGAATTGGATG
This sequence comes from Terriglobia bacterium, assembly GCA_049685715.1. GTDB lineage: Bacteria > Acidobacteriota > Terriglobia > JAIQFV01 > JAIQFV01 > JAIQFV01. Next base: position 10,912 of record JBAVHJ010000061.1, read on the forward strand.
AGTTGAGGAGCCCCCAGGGAATCGAACGTGTCGCCCGCGAAGAGATCAAACTGGCCAAGCCCGGCGAAATCATCTTTACCCTTCCGGAATCGAAGAAGACGGCCGAACAAGCCAATCCAGCCTCATCGAATAAGAGCCCCTCTCAAGACCCTTCAAGTGCCCCTCCCAAGAAAGCGCCTCGGTGACTTTGAACGAAAAATGGCTGAAGCTGAGTTGAGAAGGCCGTTGACGCGGCCTACACCTGATTCAACCAGCGGAGACTAGCCGTGAACGGCGGGCCTAACTGCCATTCCGGGAAGGCGTGCGGGGCTTGACGGCCGAATCAAATCTTCACGGCACCCTATCTCTGGGAGCATTCACGATATCTCCATTGAGTTGGGGGGATGTGATGAGAACGCCTCCCTCCACAAAAAAAGCGGGTTTGAGGAAACCCGCTGCTCTTGAAGATTCCTGCAACTGAAATGAAGATTTATCTTCCCGGCGGCATTCCCGGGTGGGGCATCCTCTGGGGTGGCTCGGTGATCCTGGTCTTTACGTCACTGGTCATCCGAATCAATTCAGTCGTCCGGGTTCCATCCTTCATTTTGGTTATGCTCCTGACCAAGGCGTTGGGGTAGACGTCCATAT
>JBAVHJ010000062.1:0-10181 GCA_049685715.1 Terriglobia bacterium
TCGCCTGGACCCGCGGGGGCCACAGTATACGCGTAGGGGGGGAGTACAATTACACCAACATCTTCCAGCTTTTTGCGTTCGACCAAAACGGGGCCTTCCGCTTTACCGGGAGCAACCCGGCGACAAATCTTCAGATCATGTCGCTCAATGCTGCTCAGCCCACCAAGAATCGGTTTGATAACAGCACGGCGTTCTACCAGCACGCGTTGGGCAACGGGACCCTGGGAGCTGGAGCCAACGGCGTGGCTTTCTTCGCGCAAGACAGTTGGAGAATCAACCGCCGATTGACCGTGAATTATGGCTTGCGCTGGGAAGCGGCCTTGAATGCCCCGCCGGAAGCCAACAACACTTCCATGATCAACAAGGTTCAAAACTTCACCTTCCCTGTGGGGATTTCGTTCGATCCGACTCTCATTCCGAACCAGACCAAGCAATTTTCACCCCGCCTCGGATTCGCCTTTGATCCCAAGGGGGATGGAACGACCGTGATTCGCGGAAATGCTGGGGTCTTCTATGCGCCGACCCCGCTCCTGGTCTTCTCCAACCCTTTGAACAATTTCCGGATACCTCCCGGTGATCTGCGGATCCGCTTACCCCTCGCTGTCCCAGCCGGAAATCCGAATAATACCGTGTACAAACAGTTGCTCGCGATCGGAATTGACCTGAACAAGTTCTCCCTGTCGAATCTGCCGATCCTGACACTCCAACAGGTCCAAAGCATCGCGACGGCGCTCGGTTTGAGTTTTGATCCCTTTGCGGGGGCGGGGCCTCTGGGTATGGCCCGCGATTTCGAGAACCCGCGATCGTTCCAGTGGGCCCTCGGCGTGGAGCACCAGCTCGCGAGGGGTGTCACGGCGGGCGCGGATTTTTATTATGTCAACACAGTGCATCTTGAACGGAACCACGAACTGGACCTCCCGGCACCCACGGCTCGCGCCGCCGATGGCCGCTTTGTCTATAATGTGCCCTCCCTGATTCGTCCCATCTCATCGTTAAGCAGTGTCCAGATTCGAGAATCTTCAGCCCGCTCACTGTACAAGGGCTTGGTCTTCAGGTTGAACTACACTCGCTCCAAGCTCCAGATGAAGGCCTTCTACACGCTGTCGTGGAACTATTCGGACGACGACAACGAGAGAAGTTCAGGCGGCTCAGATGCCGTCGATCAGTTCCACCTCAATCTGGATTATGGCTTTTCGCGCCTTGATCGCCGTCACCAGTTCAGCTGGATTACAAATTACTCCCTGCCCTGGGGATTCGAGATCAGCTCGAATGCGCGCTTCTACTCGGGACTCGCCTTCAATGCGACGGCTGGAACCGATATGAACGGTGATGCCATCAGTACCGATCGGCCGTACTCGGCTCCCGGGGTCATCTTCCCAAGGAACTCTTTCCGAAACCCGGCGATGTACAACGTGGATATGCGTCTCTCCAAGACCTTCAAGTTCAAAGGAGATCGCTTTGGACTTCAGTTGCTGGCCGATTTCTTCAACCTGTTCAACTTTGACAATATCCAATATGGAACCACCAATGCCCGTTACGGGGTTGGCATCGATGCGACTGGGGCGACCGTGGCACCACTCGCTTCCTTCCAGCGTCTCTTCCTCGCCGATGGAACGTATGACAAGACGAACAGTCCGGGTCCACCGTTTCAGACGCAGTTGGGGATTCGATTCACCTTCTAAGCAAGCCCTCGGCCTGCATGATCGCCAATCCACCGCGGTGGGTTGGCGATTTTTTTTCCGTTCGCTGTTCAGCGCCTTGAAAAAAAATGGCGGGCCGGTTTCTTGACCGACCCGCCCGACGGGCTTTGTACCCATGGACCTGTACGGCGACGAGATTCGTCGCCCTACAATGAATTCCAATCAAAATGTAATCTTCACCGCCAGTTGCAGGATGCGCGGACCCGCGGTCGAGAGCGGCGTCCCGAAATTCGATTGCCGCACGAGGGTCAACTGCCCCGCGAGGGTTTGCAGTGACCACTGGGTCGTTCGCACGCTGTTGAAGTTCGTCCGATTGAAGATATTGAACCCTTCAAAGATCAACTGCATCCGGGCCCGTTCGTAAATCGGAATCTCACGAGTCACGCGCGGATCCAGAGACACGAAATTCGGGAGGGTAAAGGTATCACGACCCACCCCGGGGAAGCGATCGGTCTGCTGATTCGAATCCCCGTTCAAATCCCCACCCCCCACCTTCCCGGTGTAAGGTTGGCCGGACTGCGCCGTCAATATGGCGCTGAGCGACCATCCACCGGCTAAGGCTCGAGCGAAGGGACTTGCCAGGCCCTTCGCATAGTTGTTCAAATCCCAAACCCCGCTGACCACGAACCGATGCCGCTGGTCGTTGATTCCGAGCGCCCGATCCGAACGGACATCAAAAGTGTTGAATACTTGCTTTCCGTCATCCCCGCTGCTAAACGGAACGACCGATGTTGCGTCGGGGACATCATCGATGACTTTGCTAAATGTATAGGACGCCATGAGCTGATAGTTCCGGGAGAATCGCTTGTTCAGCGACACGGTCATCCCATGGTAGATGGAATTGGCATCACTCTCAAAAGTCGCAATGCGGAGAAAGTGGCTGAGCGGCCTGGGACTGGAAAAGAAGGGAAAGGCCACTTGCGCTCCGTCGGAGGTCGGCAGGGTCCGGAGGGTCGGCGGCGCCAGGTTGCGATCAATGGTGCGCTGCAACTTGACACCCCGAACACCCAGATATGAGACCGTGAGGGAGGTATCTTTCATGATCTCATACTCAATACCGAAACTTCCCTGCTGGACATACGGCTGCACATAATCCTTCGAAAAAGCAAAGATGGTCGGAGCAGGAAGGGCGGCGCCCGTAGGAATCGCCGAGAGAATATTCGGATAAGTGGGAACAGCGGTGCCCCGGAAGGTCAGGGTTTGAACGTTGATCCCGTTATTGGAGTGGGCCGTTCCCACCATGATCGACGGCGTGCGTCCATAGAAAATACCGTATCCCCCGCGCACGACCAGCTTGTCCGACCCCTTGGGTTTCCAAGCAAATCCAAATCGGGGCCCAAAGTTGTTCTTGTCGGTATTCAGAACACTGGTATCAATCCCCGCCGCGGCCAATTGTGGATCCGGATTCTGGGTGGGGGGTTGATTGAAATCCTGAATGTCGTAGCGCAACCCAAAATTCAACGTCAGATTGGAAGCGACATGAAATTCATCTTGAACGAACCAACCCAATTCCCAGAAATCCGGGAAGGTGAAAGGGCCGGTCGTCCCACTGCCGGGAAATGCCTGAACGAATTGCTCTCCTGTCCCGTTGGGAACTCCGCCGGCAAAGCTGGCCAGGCTGTTGAACGTGTACGCGCCGAAAAAGTTACCGGGAAAAAAGTTGAGGATGCGGTCGATGTTGACATCGAAACCCACCTTGAGGTTGTGGCGGCCAAAGGTGTGCGTCACATTGTCAACAAACTGAACTCGCTTTATCGTCGTTTCCCGCGGGCTAAAGGAATTCCGGCCAATGGTTAACACCGTTTGTCCCCCTTGATTGATCACCGCTTCGGGGTTGTCGCTGTTGGCCAGGCCCGGCTCTTTGTCCCGTGCAAACTGGAATCGGGCCTCATTCACGGTGTTTTTCCAGAGGACCGAGGTGAGAGTCGCACTCACGGTGTCAGTGAAAACGTTTGAAGCTCCGGTATGTTGAGAGGAGTTCTGAGCCCCGCCGTTCTCAAAGCCCTCGCCCTTGAATCTCTGGTGGTTGAATCGGCCCGTCAAGTGGTTGTTGGCCGTCAGATACCAATCCACCTTTCCCAGAAACACATCCTGGTTTTGGGTCCGGTTCCAACTGTTGGCCAGGGGAGTGAGAAGAGCAAGGCCTCGCTGCGTCGCGGCATCGGTCGGAAAAGGTTGTTTTCCACCCAGAAACACAACGTTGGGCGTTGTGTTCCGCTGCCCATCGTAGTCAAAAAAGAAAAACGCTTTGTTTTTCACAATGGGGCCGCCGATATTGCCCCCAAACTGGTTGAAATGGAACGGTGACTTGGGACGATTCAGCGAGTTGTTGAAAAAATCGTTGGCATTGAGCGATTTGTCGCGGTAGAACTCAAAAACGGTTCCGTGGAAACCGTTGGTTCCGGATTTCGTGACCACGTTGATCACGGCGCCGCCCGCGCGACCGAACTCCGCGGAATACGAATTCGAGTTAACCTGAAATTCCTTGACCGAATCTTCGCTGAATTGATAGGGAGCGCGGCCGGATCCGGTGCGCCCCAGGGTCTGGCCAAAAAAAGTGTTGTTATTGTCAGTTCCATCAATCTGTAGACTGTTCAATGTCCCGCGTTGCCCGGCGAAACTGATATCGCCGAGGCGGTTATCCCGCGTCACCCCGGGGGTGAGTAGAACGAAATCGATGAAGTTGCGTCCATTCACAGGCAGGTCGGCGATCGAAACATCATTGACCGTGTTCGACACACTGCTTCGCGTGGTCTCCACCACGGGCGCCTGCTCTGTGACCGTGATGGTCTGCTTGGTACCCGCCACCGCAGCAGTGAAATTTACGGTCAGCACTTGACCCACAGTCAATTTGACCGAAGGCGCTTTTGCAGGATTGAAACCGGTGGCTTGAACGGTGACTTCATACTCGCCCACAGGAAGCGCCGGGATGCGGTAGTATCCCGTGGAGTCAGTGGTCATGGAACGGGTCAACCCGGTCGCCAAGTTTCTTGCAGTGACCTGGGCGCCGGGGACCACGGCTCCCGACTGATCCGTGACACTCCCTTCAATGGCTCCCCCGGTGGCTTCCGTTTGTGCAAACGCAGAATCGTTGCTCACCGCGATCAAAAGGAGAAGCGCAATCACACCACAGAAAATTATGCGTAGAGGTTCTGAGAACCTTGACATAGTCGGTACCTCCTGTGCATAGGGTGAAAGATACGTTTTTGTTTTTGTGAGAACAAACAGGATCAAACTCGAAATCAACTTATCCAAACAACACAACCCTGAGATCGTCTGTCCCATCCCCCCGGTTGGGAACCTACAACTCATCTTGTAAATTGACCCGGAATTGTTGCCGAAAAAGTAGCGGAACCGTTGAGAATTATCAAGGGGTTTTTTAGGGCAAACTTAACGTTTAGAAGTGGGGATGAAATTCAAGAGTGGAACTGGGACAGACTCAAGGAGGAATGCCAGAACCCCTCTTCCTGGTTTTGTGAGGCCATCTTCATTACGAGCGAAGGAAGAACTAAGGAAGAGGGGGTCCCATACTGTATATAGCCACTTTTTTCAAAGGGCTTCAAGCTGTTGTGGCTATCCTCAGCTTCCAGAATCCATAATCGTCTTCCAAAAGTTGGAATTTAAATCAAATTGACCCCGAGGTGACAATCGACACAACGCTGTAACTATTGAAGCTTCAGAAGTTATTAAAAACATAGATTTTATATGATTTGGCCTCCCAGATGCTGACCATTAAAGCGTAGGCTCAGGTAGAACTTTCCCTTGCGAGCCAATGCAATTCTCAATCCCATATCTAGACACCTGAAACCGGCGGTGGAACTTATATAAGACCGGTTAAACGTGTAAGATCCAAGAAAGACCTAATAGTCAATCCTCAAAAACAAAGGAGTTAAGAAATGAAGAAGAGGCTTTTGTTTTGCGCCCTGGTTCTAGTTTTCGCGGGCCTGACGACGACCCTGATTTGGGCACAAGGACAAGGCACGGGATCGATCGAAGGTTCTGTGACTGACCAGTCGGGTGCTGTCATTCCCGGGGTTAAAATTATAATCCAGAATTTAGGAACCAATGCAACGCGCGAGTTGCTGACGGATACCGCGGGGCACTATCGAGCGGACCTTATGCCTTCAGGCGAATACTCAGTGACCGCCACCCAATCCGGTTTTGCAACCGTCAAGATTGAGAAGTTGTCGGTCTTCGTCGGTTCTTTGAGTTCCGGCGATCTGCACATGGCTGTCGCTGGCTCCCAACAAACTGTTGAGGTCACCGCTGAGACTCCCCTCGCCGATCCGGAGCGCATCGCTCTGTCTTCTTCCGTGGGAGAGCGTGCCATTGAGGATCTTCCCATTGATGGCCGCCGATGGTCCAACTTTGTCCTGTTGACCCCCGGGGTCAATCCCGATGGAACGTTTGGATTGATCAGTTATCGGGGTATTTCGGGACTCTATAACAACAATACCATCGATGGAGCTGATGACAATCAGGCGTTCTTCTCGGAAGCCAACGGTCGCACTCGAACGCCCTATGCTGTGAGCCAAGCCAGTGTCAAGGAATTCCAGGTGGGCCTCAGCAATTACTCGGCTGAGTTTGGCCGGGCCGCGGGAGGGACGGTTAACGCCATCACAAAGTCGGGAAGCAATGAATTTCATGGCGAAGGGTTTTACTTCCTGCGCGACCAGTCCTTTATTGCCATGGATCCCTTCATTCGGGCTGCCAACAAACCCAAGCCACCTGAGAGACGCCAGCAATTCGGTGGCTCTGTCGGCGGACCGCTCATTAAGGACAAACTGTTCTTCTTTGGCAACTATGACGAGCAGCTTCGCAACTTTCCAATTACCACGCTCCCTCCGGGGATTAGCCAGTTCAGCGCCACGTCTTGCGCAACCGCGCCGGGCTGTGCGGCGACGGTGGCATTCCTGAACTCGCAGGTCGGCACCTTCCCGCGCCAGGGAAACAACTACATTTTCCTGACCAAGTTCGACTGGCTCGTCAATAAGAACAACACCCTGACCGGCGAGTACAATTTCCACAAGTGGCATTCCCCCAATGGCATTCAAACCGCCGCGACCGTCACAGTTTCTCCTTCTGCGAACGGCAGTGACGATGTCCGGACGGATCTCTTTACCGCCCGGTTGACGTCTGTGTTAAGCGGCAGCACAGTTAACGAATTTCGGTTTCAGTGGGGGCGCGATTTCGAGTTCGAGTTTCCCAATGCCCCGGGGCCCAGTGTCAGCTTCACCAACGGCATCAGCTTTGGCATGCCGAACTTTCTGCCACGCGCAGCCTTCCCCAATGAGAAGAAAATCCAGTTTGCCGACAACTATTCGTTTGTCCACGGGAATCACTCCTTCAAAGCGGGCGTGGACATCGTCCGTTATAACGAGCTCCTGATCAACCTGTTCAGCGGCGGTGGCGTTTACAGCTATTCGAGCCTGACCAACCTCGCTAATGATTGCCCCGCCCAGGCCAGTGGGTGTGTTCCCTTGAGCAGTGGGGCCACCACCGGGAAGCATTACACCAGCTTCGTTCAAGCCTTCGACCTGACGGGTCAGAGCGGAAAGACGGCCTTTTCCACGACGAACTATAATTTCTATTTTCAGGATAACTGGCGGGTCCGCTCCAACTTCACCATGTATCTTGGGGTGCGCTACGAGCTTCAGCATTTACCCCAGCCGGGCAGCGCAAATCCGCTCGTTCCGCTTACCGGGCAGATCAACCAAGACACCAACAACTGGGCTCCGCGGATCGGGTTCTCCTGGGATGTTTCGGGCACCCACCGGACCGTGGTTCGTGGCGGCTATGGAATTTACTACGGCCTGACATCAAGCAGCCAAGTTTCCAGTGCATTAACCAACAACGGGCTGATCCAGGCGAGCTTTACGCTGACTCCTACCACGGCGGGAGCTCCCGTGTTCCCGAATGTGCTCTCTGCACCTCCTACCGGCGCCGGGAGCCTCACGTTCAATTTCTTTACCTCGGATTTTGTCCGCCCGATCATCCACTCTGCCGATCTGGCTGTGGAGCATGAGTTTGGAAGCGGTGTGACTGTTTCGGGGACTTATTTGTTCAGCCGCGGCCAGCGCCTCCCGCTCTTCAATGATATCAATCTGCCCGTCCCGACAGGGACAGTCAGCTATAAACTGCCGGACGGTTCGGCACAGGGGCCCTTCCCGCTCTATTTGGGTCCCCGTCCGAACTCGGCAGTGGGGGCAGAGATCGTGGCCCAGAGTACCGTGAACACGAACTACCAGGGCTTTGTGCTGGCTGTGAACAAACGATTCAGCCGTGGCGTTCAGTTTCAGTCCAACTTTACACTTTCGAAGGCGATTGATAACGGACAAAACTCGACCACCTTCTTCTCCGGGTTTGCAAATCCGTTTGACCCCAACAACATGGCAGCGGAAAAAGGCCTCTCTTCGCTGGACGTCCGTAAGCGGTGGGTCACCAGTTTCCTCCTTTCGCCTTCCGTGAATCGCCTCACAGACAATGGGGTGGCGCACGCCCTTTTCAATGATTGGCAATTTGGAGGAATCCTCACCTTTGCTGACGGGCATCCCATAACACCCACGATCAGTGGCGGTATCTCCCTCACGCCGTCAGTTTCGGCGGCTGCGGGCGGGCCGACGAGTACGGGGACAACCAACGGGACGAACGCCAGTCTGCGGGTACCCTTTGAAGCGCCTGGCTCCTTTACTTCCACCGGACAAGCAACGGTTGATCTCCGGTTTGCGCGAAACTTTAAGATCACGGAGAGGGCCAAGTTTCAATTCATCTGGGAAGGATTTAATATCTTCAATCGAGCGAATTTTACTGCCTTCACCGCAACTCAATTTCGCGCGGGCACCCAGTCGCTCGTCGGCAAGAACCTTACCGTCAATTTGCTGGCGCCTAATGCAACCTCGCCGTTCCTGGGACCGACTGCTGCCAGCAGTTTCTTTGGCGGTGCGCGTGAGTTCCAGCTCGGTTTGAAGTTCATCTGGTAATTGTAACGAGTTCATTCGCTACTACAATTTGTGCAGGAAGGGTAGCACTACCCTTCCTGCTTTTTTGTTTAGAGAAAAACGCTCAGGCTATCGCAAGGGACCCTCCTGCGGCCTTACAAAGATGTTTCATCTTACAGGAGAGTTCAGGTTGCATTTTCACTGAAGCAAGCATAGAATCCATTTCTACCCTCTGGTTAAATTTACGACAGGCTTAACATGGCACCCGCATCAAGAAAGAGAAGCAGTGCCACATTCATCCGAGCCCTGGCTTGCGGGTTGATCCTCCTTCTCACGAGTTCCTTTGCCGCCAGCAAGAAAGCAAAGCCCGCAACAGACACTCAAGAAGCGACCGGCAAGTTCAAAGTGGCCGTGGACCTGGTCTCGGTCAATGCCACGGTGACCGACAAAAAAGGCAATCCCATAACGCAACTCACCCAGAATGACTTCCAGATCCTGGAGGAGGGCGTCCCTCAAACGATTACCGTTTTCCGTGTGCAAGCGGCCCCCGGGGCTGTTGTTGCTGGCTCCACCCCGGAGGGGACCACGTCGGCCGCAGAAGGCGTCCATCTCCTTTCTCGAAAAGTCATCCTCTTTGTCGATGACTACCACCTGGATTTCGAAACTCTGTCGCGTTTGAAGAAGGCCGGTGAAACCTTTATCCAGACCGGGCTCGCTCCGACGGACATGGTGGCTTTAATCACTGCCTCCGGCAAGAACTCCACGGAGTTCACCAAGTACCGCGAGTACATAGTGGCCAGCCTGAAGAACGTATTTCCCATCGAAACCTTGCACCGCCAGAACATGAATTGTCCTCCCCTAACGGATTATCAGGCTTATCTAATCAGCGCCCAGGAAGAACATGCGGGAGACGCTTTCGACGTTGCCGTGAATGATACGATTCATTGTGCCAGCCTGGAGAGCATACCGAATGCTGCCGACATTGCTGCAAACATGGTCAAGTCCACCGCTCGCATGAGGGGTTCCGAGATCACAGAGGACTCTCGCCGAACCCTTTACGCCTTACAGGCGCTGGCAAGGCGGCTGCGCGCCATTGAAGGGCAAAAGGTCCTGGTGCTCCTCTCCGGTGGATTGCTGACTCACGAGATCATCACGCAACTGCAGGACGTCATCGATGCTGCGATTCGCGCCAATACCCTCATCTATTCGATTGATGCGGCCGGCCTGGTCGCCACCCCACCCGGCGGCGACGCTTCCAGTTCTCTTCCGGTTTCCCCTCAAGCGACCACGGTACGACCGCGGCTTGAAACCGAGGAGCGGTTAGCCAAAGAGGATGCCCTCAACGCCCTCGCGGCTGACACGGGCGGGGTCTTTTTGAAAAACAGTAACGATCTCCTGGGACAGATGAAGTCCGCCGTCAACCGGACCCGGGTGAGTTTCCTAATCGGCTACTATTCCACCAACACGAAGCGGGATGGGAGCTTCCGAAAAATTGCGGTCAAGGTGAACCAACCTGGTCTCGTGGTCTCGGCGCGCAAGGGTT
>JBAVHJ010000063.1:0-8016 GCA_049685715.1 Terriglobia bacterium
GGTGGAGGGTGGTAGGAATTTCAGAGCAATATCCAATCGCGTCCTCTGGTTCCAAGGCAGCAATCTGACTTCCTGCAGACGCACAGTGGATCGAGAATTGAGGAGCAGAAGATGGAGACTTACCAAATCACTCTGGATAAGCTTGTCGCGGGACTGCAATCGGCATTTGGGGACGAATTGGAATCGGTCATCTTGTATGGTTCGGCGGCTTCCAACGAGTACCATTCGAAGCACTCGGATCTGAATGTCCTCATCGTAGTTAAGAATTCGAGGTTTCATAAGGTGGGCCGGGCGAGCGAAATTGCCCGATGGTGGAACCGTACGGGCAATCCGCCTCCATTGTTTTTCACCGCCCACGAGCTTGCAGAATCGGCCGATGTGTTTCCGATCGAGTTTAGCGATATGAAAGACTCCCACCAGGTTCTTTTTGGGCAGGACGTTTTGAAGGATATCGAAATTGATCACACCCATCAGCGCCTGGAATGTGAACATGAACTGCGGGGGAAACTTCTAAATCTCCGCAGCCGCTACGTGCTGGTGAAAGGAGATCGCCGGGAATCGCTGCATCTGCTGTCCCAATCGATTTCTTCGTTTGCGGTTCTTTTCCGTCACGCCTTGCACCTCACGGGTCGGCCGACGACGGTTCATAAAGAGGAGATATTCAAGCGGGCGGCCGAAGAATTTAAGTTCGAGGCCGCACCCTTCCTGGGGATTCTGGCCTTTCGTAAGGGAGAAAAGGAATTTCAAGACTCGGACATGGATCCATTGTTCGAGAAGTACTTTGAGGCGATCGGGAAAGTCATCGAGCGCGTGGATGCGATCGCGTCCTAGCCTCGTCAAACAGCGTTGGGGAGGATTCTAATGGGAAAGAAATTCTTGATCGGTTTATTGGTGGTCGTACTGTTCCTGGGACTGGTGGGGATCATCCTCGTAAGCCAGTATATTACGGTCCGCAACAATCTCGTTCAGAAGCGTGAGGACGTGCGGCAAAAGTGGTCCCAGGTGGAAAACGTGATGCAGCGCCGTGCGGACTTGATTCCGAACCTCGTGGCCACGGTGAAGGGGTATGCCACTCACGAGCAAAAGGTGTTCGATGACATCGCGGCAGCCCGCGCGGCGTTGGGAGGAGCGCGATCGCCGCAAGAAGCCATCGCGGCCAACGGCCGGTTGGATACCGCCCTCAGTCGGCTGCTCGTCGTGGTTGAGAACTATCCGAACTTAAAGGCGGATCAACAGTTCTTAAATCTTCAGGCCCAGTTGGAAGGAACGGAGAACCGCATCGCCCAGGAGCGGCGCCGGTACAACGAGGCGATCCAGGACTACAACACCTACTTGCAGCTCTTCCCTCACAACATCTTTGCCTCGCTGAGCGGGTTCAGCTATAACAACGACTACTTCAAAGCGAGCGAAGGGGCGAAGGAAGTTCCTAAGGTTGACTTTGGCAAGTAAGGAGGCGCGATACCTTCCGCGGAGGCTTCTTAATTCGAAGAGGAAGACGAAGCGGGAGTCTTCTTTTTCATGAAGAAGATGGTGCTGAAAAAAGTTTTGACCTTCTGTCCGAATGTTTTCTTCCGCTCGGCGGGTTTCGGCAGCGATTCGGCAGAAACCGCCATGGTCGCTGACAGGACCGGTGCTGCTTCAGGGGGATCTTTTTCTCCAGTGGCCGCCGAGGCGGGTGGATTGTTCTGAGCCGGAGGCGGGCTCGCTGGGGCGGGCGATGCAACCGGCGGGCTCACCCGTAAATCCAGACGCTCAACGCTGCGGGCCTGTTGCCGATCTGTATTCCCGGGGGGCTGCGGCGGGCGACTAGTCTCATCCGTGACCGTTGTCAGTGCGGAAGGTAAGTTCTCCCGAGCAGGAGCCACCTGAATGATTCGGGGGGCTGCGGCGGGGGCCGTGCCCTGGGTTGCGGGGCCCGATGGCCCCGCCGCAAAGGGCGTGGCGGCAGAGCCCAGGGGAACCAGTTTCGTACAGCCACAATCCAGGTTCTTCGAGAGCCGGGCAGTGCTGGCCTGGCCCGATTGCACCTCGACCGAGGACCCCGCAGGCAGTTGTAGGGATTGGCCGTTCAGCAGATCGATGAGCTTCACACTCCCCTCGAAATTCTGAACGCACAGCACCCCCCTGGAATCGAGACTCACCACCCCTTGTTTCCTGCCCGCGCCGACCGAATTCCATTCCACCGCCATCTCCGGAGTGATCACCCGCTCCAGCGTGGAAGAGGCCAAGTCAAAACTCACGGTCCCGGAATTCACCGCATAAAGCGTGGAGCTCTTCGATTTCATAATCGAGAGGGAAGTCCTTCCACAAAAGCCCACCACCCCGCTTGAATCTTCCATCTGCAAGAGAGCAATTCCGGCCTGCATGGTGATTTTGTTTCCGCTGAAAACAAGCGGAGTCGGATCTTCGAGATCTTCTTTGGAAGAGGCCCAGGAGGTGCGGCCTTCAATGGCGACCGTGTCACTGCTCAGCAGCCGGCCGATGGGCGGGGTCGAACTCCCCGTCTGTGCGGCCGCCAGTAGGGTCCAAAGAGAAACCGCAACAACGGCGAGCGCGGGGCGAGGGCGCCAAGGGAAAAAGTTCAAGCTCAACCACCGCCTCCCGAGATCCTGAATCTCGAAATTCGAAGAAGAGAGAGAAGATCGACCCTTGGCAGAACACGTGATTTCAGTTGTCTTCATGGAGCGTCATGGAAAGAGAAATGTTGCGGCCTGATTTCTCATCGAAGGTCAAAGGAGTTCGCCGCGGAAAGCGGAACAGCCACGCAACCGCCCGGTGATGATTATGGAACTCAGGGAAACAACAGCTTGCACTAAAAAATGTCGACGGCGAGGAATCTGGAATGCACCGCTCTCCCTGCCGCTCATTGGCTCTGACGTTTTCATCGATCTGTGTGAAGAAGGAGTCTGTGTGCCGTCGTGCATCGCGAATCTATCAAATCTATCTGTCCAGTTCAAGCACACGTTCCCGAACTACAGAATTCAGCCTCCCCTGACGGCTCGCTACATTTGCTTGTTCCGGACACTTTTTATTAAAAACCGCAAATTGTGGGAGGGCGAAATTGACGACGTGCAACGGCTGGTATAAAAAGGAGGAATGGAGAGGGCTCTTTGACTTTTTATTGTCTCAAGTGCTAGATTTCTCTTGACATTAGATGTTAATGGAAATATATTTTGGTGGTCAAAAGTGGGAGAAAGTAGTCTTTTCTAGTAAGAAACAATAGTTTAAGCCATTCCTGCTCGGTCTAAAATCCTTCAATTGATTTTCGGAAACCCCCATGCTGCGCGGCAACTATCTGGCGACTGTCGATGAAAAAGGGCGGCTGAAAATTCCGACGGTCTTCCGGACGGCCCTGCTGGCCGATTACACCAACGAATTCTATGTGACGAGTCCGAATGGCGACTCGGTGCGCATTTATCCCATGGCCGAATGGGAGAAGATCGAAGAAAAGTTGGCGCGGCTCTCCTCATTTCATCGAACCAAGAAGAAGTTTTTGAATCGCACGAATTATTTTGGGCAGGTCGTCGAGATGGACAACCAGGGCCGGGTCCTTATTCCAGCACCTCTGCGCGAGTCGGCACAGATGAAGGGGGATGTGGCGGTGTTGGGTCAGTTGATGTATCTGGACGTGTGGAACAACGATCGATTCATGAACGACATTAAGAGCAATCCGCTGACGGAAGAAGACGAGAAAATCCTCGAAGAGCTTGGAATCTAGATGGCTGATGACGTCCCTCATCATCCCGTCCTGGTCGACGAAGTTTTTCAATATCTGCACTGGCGAGAGGGAGGGACCTATATCGATGCGACTCTGGGCGCAGGAGGTCACTGCGAGGCGCTTCTCGGCAGGGACCCCCACAGTCGCGTCCTTGGTTTCGATGTGGATGAGATGGCCATCAGAATTGCCGGCCAGCGGCTTCAGGGGTTCGGGGATCGGTTTCAAGCGGTTCATTCCAACTTTGCTGACATAGGTACTTATCTAAGAGGCCAGGGCGTGGGCTACGTCGACGGAATTCTTGCTGATCTCGGGATGTCCTCCATGCAGGTGGACAGTGCAGACCGCGGCTTTAGCTTTCTCCGGGAAGGTCCGCTGGATATGCGAATGGATTCCCGGCAGGCGCGACGCGCGGAGGATGCGGTCAATCATTTTTCGGAGACGGTGTTGGCGGATCTGATCTTTCACTACGGAGAAGAGCATTTTTCCCGGCGGATTGCCCGGGCGATTGTCGCGCATCGTCCCATCACGGATACCACCCAGCTGGCAGATGTGGTGGCGCGGTGCATCCGGGGCGGTCGGAAACAAAGGATTCATCCCGCGACCCGGACTTTTCAGGCGTTGCGCATCTTCGTCAACGAGGAACTCGATGTTCTGTCCCGTTTTCTCGAGGAGATGCCCTCCCTGCTTGCTCCCGGGGGACGCGCGGTGATCATCAGTTACCACTCCCTGGAGGATCGACTGGTCAAGCAGTCCTTCCGGGAATGGCAAAAGCGGGGATTGGCGAGGATCCTGACGGCGCACGTGGTGACATCGGGCGAGAACGAGAGAAAGGCCAATCCACGGAGCCGGAGTGCAAAGTTGCGTGCGGCCGAAAAAAGAAATATCGACTGTGATACAACGGTTGAAAAATAATGCTTAGGAGTTCTTCATGAACGAAATTTTTTATCTCAAGCCCGTGGACAACTCGCGGATCCGAAAGCCGATCGATTTGAGGATGAGCCTGCAGTTGGGATCCTGGCTGCTGGTCGCCTCCCTGCTGGTCATGGCGCTCCTGCTGCAGGCATGGGAACGCGTGGAAATTCGCCAGATGGGTTATCAGATCGAGAATGTCCGGTCCGAAACGGATACGATTCAGCAGGAGAACCATCTCCTCTTGGTGGAGCGGGCCGCCTTGCGGAGCCCGAGGCGCATCGACAGTCTGGCCCGGGTCAGCCTGGGAATGACCCTTCCCTTGCAGCAACAGATGATCATGCTGGATTCAACTCACACGTTGGGTGAACAGCCGGTCATGGCGCAAGTCCACTCCGCGGGGGAGACGATCCCCCCCAAATCACGCGGGGTGGAATAAGGACACTCGATTCCTTGATCTCCGATCCTTCTACAGAACGACTCTTAAGATCCGTGAGTGCTCTCCATGCCTTCTCAGTTCAAAAAATCAGCGCAAACCAGAATTTTTATCCTCGGGATCATGATGTTTTTGTGGTCGTTCGTGGTCTTGGCGCGACTGTTCGATTTGCAGTTGGTCCGGCACGGGGAGATGCAGGACAAAGCGCTCCGTCAACAACAGCATGTGGTGAATATCGTTCCCCATCGGGGCGTGATCTACGACCGCCAGCATCGTGAGCTGGCGATTAGCGTTGATGTTGATTCCCTCGCCGCCTGGGGCAGCCAGATCAAGGACGCCAAGGCTAGCGCGCACACCCTCGCCCGCCTCCTCCGCATGGATTCCAAAGAGATTGAATCCAAACTCACCTCCACGCGGGGATTTGTATGGATCAAGCGCAAGCTCGACAAACCGGAAGCGGATGCCGTTCGAGCTCTCAACCTCAAGGGACTGGAGTTCATCAAGGAGAGCAAGCGTTTTTATCCGAAACGGGAACTGGCAGCGCAGGTCCTGGGGTACGTGGGACTCGACAATGAGGGATTAGGTGGGATTGAACATTACTATGACAACCGAATCAAGGGAGCGCCCGGGCGATTCTTTGTGCTGGTGGATGCGCGGCGTCAACGGTATGGCCGCAAGGAGGACAGCCGATCTCCGGGAGACGACGCGATCCTTACCATCGATGAGAACATTCAGTACATCACCCAAAAGGCGCTCGATTCGGCCATGGAGGCGACCCGCTCCGAGGGAGGCACCGCCATTGTCATGAATCCCCGGACCGGGGAGATCCTGGCCCTGGCAAATTCCCCCGATTTCAACCCCAACAGCTACAAGGCGACCGGCCCCGATACCTGGAAGAACCGCGCCGTGCAATCCATCTATGAGCCGGGTTCCACCTTTAAGATGATAACCGTGGCGGCCGCACTGGAGGAAGGGCTGACGACGCCGGAAGAAGTGATCGATTGCCAGATGGGGGCAATCGTGCTGGCGGGCCATACCATCCACGACCATGAGCGGCTGGGCGCCCTCACGGTCACCCAGGTCATCGAGAAATCCAGCGACGTCGGCGCCATCAAGCTCGGATTGCGCCTGGGCGACGAGCGATTCTACAAGTTCATCCGGGCGTTTGGGTTTGGCTCCCCCACGGGGGTTGACCTCCCCGGAGAGGCAAAAGGCATCGCCCGCGATCCCAGCCAGTGGTCCAAGATCTCCGTGGGGGCGATCTCCATGGGTCAGGAGGTCGGGGTGACTCCGCTCCAGACCCTGCACGCCGTCTCGACCATTGCCAATGACGGTGTGTCAATGCGGCCCTTTCTCACCAAGGCCATTGTCGATCCCAGCGGGAAATGGGTATTGACCAATATGCCCCAGTCCTCGCGCGTCATCAGTGCTCGCACCGCGGTCACGATGAAGAGGATGCTGGAAGGAGTGATTCTTGAAGGGACCGGTCGAAAGGCCAAGCTGGAAGGCTATACCGCGGCAGGCAAGACCGGCACGGCCCAAAAGACCGATCCCCAGACCGGTCGCTATTACCACAACAAGTACGTGGCGTCGTTTGCCGGCTTCACCCCTGTCAATAACCCTGAACTGGCCATCATTGTGGTACTGGATTCACCGGAAGGATATTTGCACCAGGGGGGGCAGGTGGCCGCCCCCGTCTGGAAGGAAATCGCAGAACAAACCCTGCGGTATCTTAATGTCCCCCCCGATTTGCCCTTGATGAATGTGGCCAAGAAGAGTGCGCCGGCCATTCGCAGCGAAGAGGTATCTGATTTTGAACCCAACTCGGCGTTTGAAACGGCAACGTCGCTGACCACTCCCCTCCGAATGGTGTCATCAAATTACTCCGGCCGACCAGTAGGAGATTCCCGAAATGAGGGAGAGACCCGAGTGGAAGAAGAAAAGTCTTTCCGCGCGACCGAGAATACCATCCCCGTCCCCAGTCTTCTGGGTAAATCACTGCGCCAAGCCGCAGTCGATTGCCAGCAAGTGGGTTTGGAGTTGGAGGTCGTGGGATCGGGATTCGTCGTGAATCAGCACCCCATGGCGGGGACATTGGTTCCGCCGCAATCACGGATTGTAGCGAAGTTTGCCCGGCAACCTGAACGAGGAGCCCTCTAAATGGAGAATTCTCTTCGATGGGAAGAGGGGTTCAAGGAGGTGAGGGGAGCGGTTGACATCTCTAAACGAGCTTCTTAACTCCCTGCAGCCCGTGGAAATCAAGGGTGCGACTGAGGTCTCCATCCTGCGAATCTGCTGCGATTCGCGTCAGGTCGAAAAGGGAAGTCTCTTTTTCGCCCTGCGGGGGGGGAAACTGGATGGAAACCGCTTTGTGCGAGAAGCCGTTCAACGTGGAGCCGTGGCTGTCGTCACGGATTCGGGCGAGGTCAGGGTCCCCTCCGGAATATGCTTGCTCCACGTGGGGGACGCGCGACGATCGATGGCCATGACTGCCTCGGTGTTCTATGGTCATCCCACGCGGAGCGTTCAACTGGTCGGCATTACCGGGACCAACGGAAAAACGACGACCAGTTACATTTTGCACTCGATTTTTCGGGCAAGACAAGAATGCGCCGGCTTGATCGGGACGATAGAGTGTCTCATTGGAGACCGGTCCATCCCGTCGCAGAACACAACCCCGGAATCAGTTCAATTACAGGGCTATTTGGCCGAACTTCGTGATCAAGGCTGCCTCCGCGCCGTGATGGAGGTCTCCTCGCATGCTTTGGAAATGCACCGCGTTGATGGTTGCCATTTTCGGGTGGCGGTGTTCACCAATCTCACCCGTGACCATTTGGATTTCCATCAAACCATGGACCGCTACTTTGATGCCAAACGGAAACTGTTTTATGGAGTGGAGAGCCCCCCGCCGGAGTGGGCGGTTCTCAACCTGGATGACGACCACGGGGCAAGA
>JBAVHJ010000064.1:0-14345 GCA_049685715.1 Terriglobia bacterium
GGTGGCCGAGTAAACGTAGTCTGCAGCCGTCTGGGCGTTCTCCCGGAATTCTGGAAGTGTAAAGCCGGCGCCGCCCCCTACAAAGAGTTTTGGATTAATGTCGAGTTCCTTGGACTGGCGCATGAGCAGGGCCGCGTCCATCACATAGGAGACCATGTAAATCAGATCGGGGTTCATCGACTTGACCCGGGTCAAAAGAGGCTTAAAATCCACCGCGTTGGCATTGTAGGCCTCCTTGAGCAGAAGCTGGACCCCCAGGTTCTTAAGATTCCCTTCAAAGGACTTGGAACTCGATTGGCCAAAACTCGTGTTCTCATACAGGATGACCGCAGTCTTGGGTTTCACCACTTCTTGAAGGAATGATGTGACGGCCTCAGGGTATTCACTGGCAGGCGGGTTGATGCGAAAGACATAGTTATAACCCTTTTCAGTAATCTCATCGGCCGACCCCGTCGTCACCAGGAAGGGGATATTTTTTTGCTGGGCCAATGCCGTGGCGCCAATACTGACCGCGCTCGAATAGCCCCCCGTGAGGATAGAGACTTTGTCCTGTGAGATCAGCTTCTCTACGGCCGATCGGCCCACATCAGGCTTCCCGGTATCATCCTCGAAGATGAGCTCAATCTTTTTCCCTTTGACCCCGCCCTTCGCGTTGATCTCATCGAGCGCCAACTGGAAAGAGTTTCTTTCAATTTCTCCAAACGCGGCTTCGCTGCCCGTCAACGGCAGAACCACTCCCACCTTCACCGTTTGGGATGGGACCGTGACAGTGGTGGTGCAGAGGGTTAAGGCGAATGCGATCAAAAACAGAAGCATTTTCCGGGTGGGTTTCATGTTCATCTCTCCTCCGATTCGTGGGCACCACGTGCCGGTGTTTTATTTCCAGAAAAGGCCCTGGGGCACTCAAGCTTTGGTAGCCCCGGTGAACGTTCCTTTCACCAGGAGCCGATGGATGAGGGCTGCGTCCCATCCTGGGTGGAAAAATCGCTCGAGCCTGCCCAAGCAATTCGTTGGTAGCGATCCAGCGCGAGAGGAACTTTCTATGCCAATGGATGTCTTGTCTAGTGCCTGACAGATTCTACTTTTCATTCTAAGCGCTAAGCGCGCGAATCATAACATTCTCCGGGCTCTGTTCCAACTGTAACATTTTCCTTGTAGTAGGAGGTCACGTGGATCCCAAGGAATCGGGAACACATCAAGTATTGCCTTGCATCTGCCATCTTTCAGATCATGGTGCTGCTTGCGGTGAATTTAATGTGAACCCGCGGAGGAAAAGCTTCGTAATAATAACGGCATCGGGACCCTTACTCGAGGCTTGCATCTGCGGAGGAATCCCCAATCAAAAACATGAGAGAAGAAACCGAAGAGGCAAGATCCTGGTTCGCCAGCGGTCCGGCCATTGTGGCCTATATCGCTGCCTTCAAGTTGACCCTGCATCTCGCGACGGCCAGCGTGTACGGCCTGTTTATTGATGAACTCTATTTTCTGGCCTGCGGCGAGCACCTGGCCTGGGGCTACGTCGATATGCCACCTCTGACGGCTTTCCAGGCCTGGCTCACGCGCGCACTGTTTGGCAACTCGATGATCTCGATCCGCCTCTTTGCCGCGCTGGCAGGAGCTGGCCTCATCATCGTGACGGGCGCGATGGTGCGTGAGCTTGGAGGGAAACGATTTGCGCAAGCCGTGGCGTCCCTCGCCGTACTCATCGCACCCGGATTTCTCGCCTTCGATAGCTACCTCTCCATGAACTCCGTTGAGCCTCTGATCTGGATGGGGTGCGCGCTCGTTCTGATCCGCATCATCAAAAGGGAGAATCCGCGGCTGTGGATCTGGTTTGGTGTTCTCGCCGGGGTCGGGATGGAGAACAAGCACACTATGGCCCTTTTTGGATTCGGAGTAGTGGCGGGGCTTCTGCTGACCGCGGAACGACGGTTGATACTGAACCGCTGGTTTTTACTGGGTGGGGTTCTGGCATTTCTGATCTTCCTACCTAATTTGATCTGGAACATTCAGCATCATTTCCCGCTCCTGGAACTGCTCGCTAACATCCGGCGGAACGGGCGAGATATCGTCCCGGGCCCCTTCCGGTACATTTGGATCCAAATCCTATTCTCGCCCCCGGTTGCGGCGCCCATCTGGATCGTAGGGCTGTGGCGGCTTCTGTTTTCGCGTGGTGGAAAAAAATACCGGTCGCTGGGATGGGTCTATCTCGTCATGCTTGGAGTCTTGCTCGTGACTCACGGAAAAGTCTATTATCTTGCGCCCGTCTATCCGATGTTGTTGGCACCGGGAGCGGTTGTGATCGAAACGTGGCTCGAGTTCGGGCGGCTGCGTTGGCTGCGCCCGGCTTACGCTTGCTTGCTGGTCCTCACAGGCGTTTGGATCGCTCCCACGATGATGCCCATCCTACAGCCGGACACGTATTTCTGGTACACGAAGACGTTTCATATTGAACAACCGCGGCTCGAGAACCGCACTACCAACGCGATGCCGCAATTCTTTGCCGACCGCTTCGGCTGGCTGGAGATGGTTCAGGCGGTTGCAAAGGTGTACAACAGCCTTCCGCCCGAGGAGCGCGCCAAGGCCGCCATCTTTGGAAATGATTTCGGTGAATCCGGGGCGATCGATTTTTACGGCCCTAGACTGGGTTTGCCCAAGTCCATTGGCAACCACCTCAACAATTGGTACTGGGGGCCGCGCTCCTATACCGGCGAGATCGCCATAGTCCTGGGCGACACGCGGGAAGGGGCGGAGCGACATTTCCAAAGCGTTGAAGCGGTGGGCGAAATAGGACATCCCTTCGCGATGAGGCAGGAGCATTTCACCCTGTTTCTGTGCCGCAAGCCGCGAGGATGGACGTTCCAGCAGATTTGGCCGCAATTGAAGAACTGGAATTGATTCTTCACCCTTGAGTCTTCTGCTGCACAGCGATATACTCCGTCCGCAGTACGTCACGCCCCTGGAATGGGTCCCCGGATTTCAATAAATCTCACAAGGCCGGGGTAGCCACCAATTTTCCTAACGTGATCCGAGTGCTCACAAATCAGCCATTGTTCTTAAGGAGGAACTACCTTCATGAAATTCCTACGTTCGATCGTTCTCATCGCCGCGGTACTTTTCATAACATCGAGTTTGCTGCTCGCGGACGAGGGCATGTGGATGCCGCAACAGATCCCCGAGCTGGCGGCCAAGCTGCAAGCGATGGGTTTCAAAGGCGACCCGAAGGCCTTCGCTGATCTAACGGGCCAGCCCATGGGTGCCATCGTGTCGCTGGGTGGGTGCACCGCATCGTTCGTGTCGCCCGACGGCCTTATTGCTACCAACCATCACTGTGTCACGGGCACGCTCCAGTTCAACTCGACGCCGGAACGCAACCTGCTGCGTGACGGCTATCTTGCCAAGACGCGCGCCGACGAGTTGTGGAATGGTCCCAGCTCCCGGGTCCTTGTCACAACCTCAGTGGCAGAGGTCACCGCAGCCATCACCGGTAAGATCGACCCGAAATTCACTGACCGCCAGCGCTACGACCTTATCGAACGCCGCATTAAGGAGCGCATCGCCGCCTGTGAAAAGGGTGGTCTGCGCTGCAACGTCGCATCCTTCTTCGCGGGGCTCAAGTATTTTGAGATCGCCCAAATGGAGATTAAAGACGTGCGCCTGGTCTATTCTCCTCACGAAGGGATCGGTGTGTTTGGCGGCGAGACCGATAACTGGCGGTGGCCGCGTCATACCGGCGACTGGTCGTTTCTGCGGGCTTACGTGGGTAAGGATGGGAAGCCGGCCGATCATTCTAACGAAAACGTTCCTTACCACCCGAAGCATTGGCTGAGTGTTTCACCCGAGGGTGCCAAGTCGGGTGAGCTCGTCTTCGTCGTTGGCTATCCGGGCCGAACCTTGCGGCACCAGACCTACTCCGAAGTCAAAGAGACAACCGAGTGGTCCTTTCCGCGCTCCATCCGTCTGGCGCAGGAACAACTGGCCATTCTCGATAAACTCACCAAGGAGAACAAAGCGGTTGCCATCAAGGTCGCAGGCCGCGTTCAAGGCCTCAACAACGGCTTGACGAATCAGAAGGGCATGCTCGAGGGACTCTCGAAGGGCGGTGTTCTGTCTCAGAAAGAAGTACAGGAGAAGTCGCTGGAGAAATGGGTTGCGGCCACTCCGGAACGGAAGAAGCAGTACGGCGATATCCTCCCGGCACTGCGCTCCCTGCAAGCTGAGAGCGAGAAGACCCGCGAGCGCAACGCCGTCCTGGGGAGCGTGATTTCATCTTCCTCGTACCTGGGGGCCGCACAATCGCTCTACATGTTGTCCACTCAGCGGCCGAAGAACGATCTGGACCGTGAGGCGGGATTCCAACAGCGAGACTGGGGTCGCTTTAAAGAAGGTCAGGACCGGATGCAACGAACCCTCGACGCAACCGTCGACCGGACCCTTCTGCGATGGGCGATGGGAATGGCAGCGGCACTTCCAGCAGACCAGCGGATCGAGCCGCTCGACAAGGTCTTCGGACTTCAGGCAGGGATGGCCAAGGCCGACGCGGATAAAGCCATCGACGCTTGCCTCGACACTCTCTACGCAAATACCAAGATGGGCGACAAGGACTTCCGTCTTGGGCTGATCGAGAAGAACACGGCCGATCTCGAAGCCACCAAAGACTCCTTCATCATGCTGGCAGCAGCGCTTCATCCGTTACAGGAAGCAAACCGGGAGATCGGCAAGAACCGGGCCGGCGCTTACGCGCGCCTGCGGCCGCGCTACATGGAAGCATTGCTGGCCAAATCCGGTGGATTAGTGCCTCCCGATGCCAATGGCACTCTGCGGGTCACCTATGGCACCGTGAAGGGTGTGGATTCGAAGGATGGACTCTTTTACAAGGACCACACCACGCTGGCTGGGATCGTTGAGAAACAGACAGGAGAAGGGGATTTCAACGCCCCACAATTCCAGCTCGATGCCATCAAGAGGCTGCGGGATGGGAAGACGACTCCTTACACCGACGCCGCTCTTAAGGACGTGCCGGTGAACTTCCTATCGACTGTGGATACCACAGGCGGCAACTCCGGCTCTCCGACACTGAACGCCAAGGGGGAGCTGGTGGGCCTGCTCTTTGACGGCACTTATGAGACGGTGGCCTCGAATTTCCTGTTCGATAAGGCCAAAACGCGGTCGATCCACGTCGACAGCCGCTACCTGCTGTGGAACATGACCGACGTCGACGGCGCCGAGAATTTGCTGAAAGAGATGGGAATCATTAAGTAGTTTCTAATTGAGGAGGGGCAGACGTCTCGTCTGCCTTTTGTGATAATCAGGGACTGGCACCTCTTGCTCTACTCTTCTGAGCTCGCCAACAAGTGAGTGCCAGTCCCTGTTGATTCATCTCAGATTACCTCGGAGGTACTCATGAAGACAGTCAGTTGGATTTTACTTCTACTTGTAGGCGTATTGACGCTTGTGGGCGGCATGGGGTCAGCCTATGTTGCATTGAGTCAGTCTCCGGATGGGTTGGTGGGGCGTGGTATGACCCTGATTGATGTTCAGGCGCCTGCGGACGTGGTTCGTTCAATCCGCGGACGACGGGTGACGGCTGCCGCCTACGCCGCCGGCTTCGCCGTGCTTTTCCTGGCCGTGGTCTTGTTTCCTTATCGGCGCGGCGAGGTATGGAGCTGGTGGGCGATCCTCGCGGCCTCGCTAATCCTCCTGGTGGTGATCGCTCTGCGCGTGCCTATGCTCGGCACCCGGTCTGCAGTCGGTGTGGCTCTGATCCAATTTGGAATTGTGATCATAGCCCTGCTGCTCGACGTGGGGCGGCTCCGCGGCAAGGCGGCATCATAATTGTCTGGTTCGTGGCTTGGGGTGGGTGACAGACCCATTAATACTCTTACGTTGTGTATCCTCCAGAGAGGAACGGGCTATGCCCCGTGCGCGACGGAAAGCTTGTGCACTGGGCCCGATACAGAGCGTTTCAAAAGATCACATTTTTATTAGATTGAAGGCTTTAAGCCTCCTGTGTTCCTGTTTTCCTAATCATAGGTTGTTCAGCTATTGTCGACCCAAATTCTGATCCTACGCTACTAACCATTGATGTGAGAGGAGAGACAAGATGATTTCGTGTCGTTTAGCGTTATGTGCTGAATCGGTGGTTAAGGACGCCGATACCAATTCCGTCTCGGTCTTCAACATTTTTGAAGAGATGGTCCCCAGTGGTTTTCCCTTCGCGTTGCCCAAGATGAATTGTGTTTTTTTCACAGAGTTCCATGGCGAACAAGGGCAAATCGTGCCCGCTTCGCTGCGTATTACTTGGGGAGAAACCGAACTTTTCAAACGACCCATCCAGATTGACTTCAGAGAAAGCATCACAAGCCGGCTTATCTTTCATTTTCACGGGATGCCGATCCAGGGTCCCGGGACGGTCAGGGTGGCACTGGTCTGCGAGGATAAAGACGTTGGTGGATGGAGTTTCGAAATAAGGGAGCCACAGCAGCCTGAAGCCAAAACGCAGGAACCTTAACGGACTTCCGAAATCTCAAAGGTCGGCGCGAGAAGAAGATGGCAAGCAAAGTCAGCTCGAAGGGAAGGGAATTGCTCCCGATTTCACGGTGGATGCGGCCCAGAAGGGTAAATCTCTCAATCGCCAAGCCCGGCAGCTGGTAAGGTTTTAGATTTTTCGGAAGACGGGAAGACTCACTCTGTGATCGGACAAATGGTCGGACCTTACAGGATCACTGCGGCGCTTGGAGCCGGCGGGATGGGAGAGGTCTATCTGGCCCAGGACACTCGCCTGAATCGCTCGGTGGCGATCAAATTCCTTCCACCAGGGTCCATTGCCGATGAGGCAGCCAAGAAACGCCTGATGCGGGAAGCGCAGGCCGCGGCCAAACTCGATCACCCCTACATTTGTACGGTTTACGATGTGGGCGAAGAAGGCGGCAGCACTTTTATTGTCATGCAATATGTGGAGGGGGAAACGCTCGCGGACCGGCTGAAACGGCAACCCCTGGATTCAATAGAGTCGATAGAAATCGCGCTGCAGGTGGCTGACGCCCTGTCGGAGGCCCACTCGCACGGAATCATCCATCGCGATATCAAGCCCCAAAACATCATGATCACGCCGAGAAATCAGATCAAGGTCCTGGACTTCGGATTGGCAAGGGTAGCCGGGGGCGCCTCACCGATGAGGGTTGGATCTGCGACCGAAAGTCGTGTCACTGGAGCAGGGTGGGTGATGGGAACTGCGCCGTACATGTCGCCAGAGCAGGTGCAGGGAAAACTTGCCGACGCCCGGAGTGATATTTTCTCCTTTGGAGCGGTGCTGTACGAGATGTTGGCCGGGCGCCGGGCGTTTGAGGGAGAGTCGAGCTTTGCGGTGGCCGCCGCCGTTCTCCGTGACGAGCCGGCCCAGCTCAGCGGGGTTTCGCCCGAACTGGCAGGCATTGTGAGTCGTTGTCTTCGAAAGGATCCGGCTGACCGCTTTGACGCTGCGTCGGATGTGAAATCCGCGCTTGAGCAGCAGCGAAGCGCGGCGAGGACGGTACGCGAGCCCTCCCCATCCATTGCCGTGCTCCCCTTTGTCAACCTGAGCGCGGACAAAGAAAACGAATACTTTAGTGATGGGCTGGCGGAGGAGATCTTGAACGCGCTCAGCCGCGTCCCCGGGCTGAAGGTCACCGCCCGAACTTCGGCGTTCGCGTTTCGCGGGAAGGAACAGGACATCCGCAAGATTGGCGAGGCGCTGGACGTGCGCACGGTTCTGGAAGGCAGTGTGCGCCGCTCAGGGAATCGCATTCGCGTGACGGCGCAGTTGATTAATGTCGCTGATGGATACCATCTGTGGTCGGAGCGCTACGAACGAGAAATGACGGATGTCTTTGTTGTGCAGGATGAGATTGCGCAAGCCATCGTCGGCATGCTCAAGGTACGGCTCGCCGCAAAAGGGGCACCGTTGGTGCGACAGGCGGCGAGCCTCGAGGCCTATCATGCCAATTTGAAAGGGTGGTACCATTTTTTCAAAATGAGCCCGCCGGAGATGGCTCGCAGTAAGGCCTATTTTGAAGAGGCCATCACCCTGGATCCCGATTATGCGCCGCCCTATTTGGGACTCGCCAGATTCTTCGCCATTAGCCCCGTCATGGGAGGAAAATCAGCCCGCGAGGTGATGCCCCTGGCGAAGGCCGCGGCGCTCAAAGCGGTCCAGCTTGACGAAAGAGAGCCGGAAGGTCATGCACTTTTAGGACAAGTGGCAGGCCAATTTGAATACGACTGGCATGAGGCGCTGCGCCGGTATCAGCTCGCCCTCACCCACGAGCCAATGTCGTCGAGGGCCCGTTTCAGTTGTGCCCAGTTTATCCTGATGCCGCTCCATCACTTTGACGATGCGATCGCCCTGCTCAAGCCCGCGCTCCAAGCCGACCCGCTTTCACCCTTCCCGCGCGCGGCGCTGGCAGGGATACTCAGCGCCCAAGGATCCGATGACCTCGCCATAGAGGAGTTGCACCGGCTGCTCGAATTCCAGGACTTCTGGTTCGCTCAGTGGAACCTGGGTCTAATTTACACGAACAAAGGGATGGTGCCGGAGGCGATCGCTGCGTGGGAAAAGGGACTTCAGCTCGTGCCCTATCCTGCGCTGATCGGTGGCTTGGCAGGGCATTGCTCAAGGGCCGGGGACCGAAGGCGCGCGGAAGGCCTCCTCGCGCGACTGGACTCTCCGGAGCTGGCTCACGGCCGCGCTATGGGCTACGGGTTTTTCCATGTGGTTTGCGGGGAATTCGACCTCGCCGCTGATCAATTCGAAAAAGCGATTGAAGCACGCGACCCCAGCGCCATCTTTCTCAGCCACTTGCCCATAGTGCAAAACCTTCCCCGGCACCGGGCGCTTTTACAGAAAATGAACCTGGCGGCCGTCAAATAGAAAATAAGACTCGAAGGATGACTCCGCAGAAGGCCCATGAATACTGACCCTGAAGGAAAACGGCTAACAGAGCTGTACTCCGGCATGACGGACGAAGAGCTGGAGGAGCTTGCCGGAGATCTGACGACGCTCACCGATGAGGCTCGTCAGGCGTTAAAGGGTGAGATATCCCGCCGGGGGCTGAGTTTTATCTCAAAGGATTCGCTGCAGCCGACAGAAGACACTGAGGTCAGTGAGTTGGTCACCGTTCGGAAATTCAGGGACCTCATGGATGCAGTCATGGCCAAGGGTCTCCTGGAGTCAGTGGGGATCGAGAGCTTTTTGATCGACGAGAACATGGTGAGGATCGACTGGCTGATTTCAAACGCCATTGGCGGGATCAAACTCCAGGTGACAAGCGCGGATGCGGAAGCGGCTATTGCAGTTCTCGACCAAACGACCCCCGGCAATCGGGAGGCGACTTGAAGAGAGCGCGGGCTTATGCATGAGTGGGCGTCAGAGCTAGTTTAAGGATTCACACAACCCCAATCCCATTCCCAATTCTTTTCAGCCACCAGGAATCCATATTCTCAGACTCTGAGATTATTCATAGGATGCCGCGGTGATTTTGGAGTCAGCGTTTCAACTGGGGCATCCACCCCTCCTTGACGATGTATCCCCCTTCCACATTGGTCCAGGGTTTCACATCGGCAGCATGCGACCATCTCCCCCAGCAATTTTTGCATGGACTTGATCTGATCCATCAACCGGTCGAGTTCCGTAAGTTTTTGCTGAGAGATTTTTTGCCAGCGCGTAAATGCGGGGGTCTTCTGGCGGAAGCCAAAGAACAATTGTCGGATTTCATCCAGGGTGAATCCGGTCTGCTTCGCGCGCTGGATAACGGCGAGACGATAAAGGGATGTGGTGTCATAGCGCCGCTGCCCGCTGATACGTCGCGGTGGCGGAAGAATTCCCATCTGTTCGTAATAGCGGATCGCCGAAGGCCGAAGCCCGGCCTGTCGCGCGACTTCAGAAATGGTTAGTTGTGACATGTGGCTATTCTAGATCACTCCGGAGGCAGAGCCTCAAGTTGTCCACAACTTTTTACAATAATCTTGCTTGCCTTCAAGTCGACTTGAAGTCGTATGGTGAGGACGCAGCTACAGTGCACAACACAAACTACCGAGCGAGGAGGACACATGAAGATATTGGTTTCAGTCGCATTAGCGATACTACTCCTGGGTGGCATAGCATTCTCAGACAGGTCCCTGGGAAGACAATCAGGCCCCCAGAGATCCAGCACTTCGGCACAGACAAAGGAAGAGACTCCCTTTTTCTGCGACCGGACAGCATTAACAGCCGAGCAAAGGAAGCGTCAAGGAGAGCTCAGTAAGATGTTGCGCTCATCGGTGTTGGGCGTTCAGGAATTGGTCGACGGATATGAGTTTGAATTTTCGCCCGACCGGTCCACCTATCAGGCCCTGACAGAATTCGCCCTTCTGGAGCGGGCCTGCTGTCCGTTCTTTGACATCAGCATCCGGCTGGAGCGGGAAGGGGGCAAGCTGTGGTGGCGCCTGACGGGCAGGGAAGGCGTGAAATCGTTTATCCGGCCAGAGTTCTCGCCCTGGTTCAAGCGATAAGGGGACGGGGAAGCCTCCAAGATACTAGAGAGGTCGGAGACGATAGGGGGGCCAGGTCCTTTCGGTTCCGTCTGGCGATAGAGCAATTCATGTCGGTGTCCATGCCGGGCGGACGTTCTTAAATAGAAGGTGAAAGTATCTGGCCCTTAATGATTGCCGCCTAATCGCGCCAACAATTGACACGGGTTCAAAAAGCGATATCATCGTCTCCTCATACGGATTCTGGACGATGAAGGGCCTTCTTTCTTTTTTGTGTATCAGCGTGGGCGGCGCCATCGGCTGGTGGCTGGGTTCGTTCGTTGGATTCATGACCGCCGTATTTCTGAGCATCATTGGTTCAGGGGTCGGCCTATACCTCGCCCAGCGCTTCCACCGTGAATACTTTGAATAAATGGGAGCAACAATCACGGCCGGATCTTCTGAAAGGTATTTTGTCATGAAGGCTGTTGCTGCGGTTGTTGTTACCCGAGAGAGCATTCTGAATGAAGAATGAGGTAAGCCCTTGTTTCCTGTTATCCCATCGAATGAACGAGAAATTGGGTGGCGCATACATCGCGCTCTTTGCGATGTGTGCGATGAAGGACCGAGCCAATTCTATTGAAGGAATGGTGCGGGTTTGCACAGAAGGCGCCAGGGAGCCTACAAGCGCACGTCAGCGCCACCCCTTGGATTCTTCTGGTGCCCCCATCTAGGACGATACCCCGGTAAGCTCGGGGAGCTGCGGTTCCAGCGATCCCACCATCGTTTCGACCTCCTCGAGAATCTCGCAGGATTTAACCAAGGTCTTCATGGCGTTGTGGTCCGCGTACAACGGGCGGTCGGCGTCAAGGTGTGCGACATGTTTGCGAACGATCTTGCGGGCTGCATCGACTCCGGCCCCGGGCTTGAAGTCGCGGAAATCCAGGGCTTGAGAAGCAGCCATGAATTCGATCCCGAGCACCCCGTAAGCGTTGTCGAGGATTTGGTTGTTCTTCAGGGCGGTGTTCATTCCCATGGAAACAAAATCCTCCTGGTCTGCGGCGGCCGGGATGGATGCGACGGAGGCCGGAGCCGAGAGCATTCGTTGTTCCACGATGAGCGTGTCGGCCGTGTACTGGCTGAGCATCATGCCTGAAAACATGCCGCCTCCCATGGTGAGGAACGCCGGCAGACCCACGCTCAGCGCCGGGTTCGTCATCCGGTTGAGACGCCGCTCCGAAAGCACACACACCATAGTGACGGCCGCGCCGACCATGTCCATGGGGAGCGAAACTGGCGAGCCCTGGAAGTTTGCGCCCGTCAGAGTGAGGTTCTCCTCGGGGAGAAAGATGGGATTATCAGCCACGGCGTTAAGCTCGATCTCGACCTGCTCCTTCGCAAATGCGACGGCATCGTGCGCCGCTCCAATTACCTGGGGTGAGGATCGCATCGAGTAGGCGTCCTGCACCTTG
This sequence comes from Terriglobia bacterium, assembly GCA_049685715.1. Taxonomy (GTDB): domain Bacteria; phylum Acidobacteriota; class Terriglobia; order JAIQFV01; family JAIQFV01; genus JAIQFV01. The sequence continues at coordinate 11,958 of JBAVHJ010000064.1, forward strand.
GTCTTGATCTTCCCGGACAACAAGTCGCTGCCCTGGATACACTTCATGATGGCGGTGGCGCTCCTCATGGCGCCAGGGAAGCCGCGCAGGTGGTGAAGCCTCGTGTCGTAGGGCTTCAGGTTTGCATAAAGAGCTTCCAGTGTTATGGCGCAGGCGATCTCGGCCTGCTTCAGCCAACGGTTGATGTCATAGAGTTGAAGGGCGCTCATGGCAGTCATCATGTTCGACCCGTTGATGGCAGCAAGCCCGTCACGCGCCTGCAAGCCAGGAACCGGGATCCCCGCGCGCCTCAGGGCCTCATTCCCGGGTAGGCGTTTCCCCTCATAAAAGGCTTCTCCCTCTCCCATCAACAGGAGGGCGATTTGTGACATGGGGGCGAGATCGCCGCTGGCACCCACCGAGCCCTTTTGGCAAACTACGGGCGTCACACCCTTGTTCAACATGTCGACATACGTCAGAGTGATCTCTGGGCGGCATCCCGAGTGTCCGCGCGCGTGAACGTTGATCCGGCTCGCCATCGCTCCGCGAACGAATTCAAGGGAGGCAGGATCTCCGATCCCCGCGGCATGGTTGTAGATGAGGTACCGTTGAAATTGCTTCACCTGGTCGTCATTCAGGACAACTTCGGAGAACTCCCCGATGCCCGTGTTGACCCCGTACATGATTTCGTGCGCTTCGATCTTTCGTTCAAGCATCGCGCGGCACGCTTTGATTCGCTCTAAAGCCTGAGGATGAAGTTCGACCTGTTCCCCATGTCTCGCGACGCGAACGAGCTGCTCAATCGTCAATGATGATCCATCAAGGATAATAGCCATACACTGCCCTTTCACAAGATTGAGGATACGGACCGTCTCCGGAGAGCGAAAAGAGTCCCATCCAATAAGGTTGAAATAATTGCAGGGGTATGAATGAAAAGCCTCCCTCGATCAGCCATCCCTGAAATGGCTGAGATCAACTTTCATAATACGCAGTCGCGTCGCTTGGCTCAAGAGAAAATAGATGAGGAAACAGACCCCCCGGGCGGGACCCGTCCTTAATGACCGCTCCTTTCATCCTTTCGTCTAAAACATCGCTTTTCTTAAGCACTGAAAGACGGTAGACTCTTTATTGTTCGCATCGCAAGAGGCGCGATGTGGACACCATCCTTGCTGACCCTGATGTTCATCAGGCGCATTCATCCCGAGGTGAAGATCCATGAAACGTCGTGATTTTCTGAGGCAATCTGCCGCGGGGGCAGCGGCTTTCTCACTGTGGGGGCGTGACCTGCTTTCCGCGGCGGAACTGAAGACATCCAAGGTAGCGCTCGTCAAAGCCCAGGACCGTGCGAAAGGTGTAGAGGCCGCCCTGAAACTCCTGGCTGTTTCTTCTCCCAAAGGGAAGAGGGTTCTGATCAAGCCGAACTTTAATACGGCGGACCCCGCACCAGGGTCCACGCATAACGACACCCTCCGTCAACTCGTCGTGGAAATGAAGGCGCGAGGCGCCTCGTCCATCTCAGTTGGCGAGCGGAGCGGCCCCCCGAAGACCAAGTCGGTCCTGGAGGAAAAAGGCATCCCCCCCCTGGCTCAGGAACTTGGATTTAATGTCATCGATTTCGAAGACCTGCCGGCGGACGGCTGGGTACACATCAACCCGCCGGGAAGCCACTGGCAGAACGGGTTCGAGGTCGCCCGGCCCATCACCGAGGCCGAATACCTTCTGTGGACCTGCTGTCTCAAAACGCATGCCTACGGCGGCATCTTCAGCATGTCCCTGAAACTGGCCGTTGGCGTTACGCATAAGAGTCTGATGCGCGAACTTCATGGGGCCCGACAAACTCACATGCGGCGGATGATCGCCGAAATTCACCAGGCCTTTACGCCTCAGCTCATCGTCATGGATGGGTTGGAGGCGTTTGTCGATGGCGGCCCATCCAACGGCAGGAGGGCCACTCCCGGGGTTATGGTCGCAGGAACAGATCGCGTCGCAGTGGATGCCGTGGGTGTGGCAATTCTTAAGCATTTGGGTTCGAACGACGCCATCATGTCCCGGAAGATCTTCGAGCAGGACCAGATCCAACGCGCCGTCGAACTCGGCCTGGGAGTTGGATCTGCTGATCAAATCGAGATCGTCACTTCAGATGGGGAGAGTCGCAGCTACGGTGACGCGCTCAAGAAAATCCTGGCGCAAGGCTGAAGAACTGAAGTTCGTCAAGGAATTGACTGCCCTGGGGTTGTTCATTCCCAAATGATGGGCTATGAAGACGAATTCGAGTTATACGAATCCCTGGTGAAACCCCCAAATGTGAAGCTGTTGGGATAGACCATTAAAGCTGCTGACTGCGACACCCGCTCCCCATACTTAGTCCCAATCTTCCTCTCCCACGGGTTTCTCAAAATAGCGATGGGG
>JBAVHJ010000065.1:0-1590 GCA_049685715.1 Terriglobia bacterium
GCTCAACTTGGAGATGCTCATTGAGCGCCGCGCCCGGGCACAGGAACGCCGGGTTGTTCCGGAAACGATCGCGCGTTTTATTCGAGATTCAGCAGAGCAAGTGCCTTTCGCGTTGAAACCAGTTTCTGTCCTGCCTCACACTTTCGAGCCCGCGAAGACCCCATCAGTTTTGCGCAACTTTGAGGCTCAGCCAGATTGGAAGCTGTCGGCACTCGCTACACGCTACCCACGCTTTTCAACGGATCGGGAAACGGCCGAGAAAAACAATCTTGAATGGGTGACGCCGGGCCACCCCCTTTTTGAAGCACTACGCAGACACAGCCTTGGTCTCGCCCAAGAAGCTTTTGCCAAGGGGGCTTGTTTTTATTCCTTGCAACATTCTTCTCCGGCGCGTCTCGATTACTACCGCGCCCGAGTCGTCGACGGCTTGGGACAAGTGATTCACGAGCGGCTTTTTGCAGTTGAACTGGGCGATGGGCAGATTCGGCTTCAAGAACCAAATGTCATTGGAAATTACACACCAGCTTCTACTGATGCCGATCTCCCACCGGTTGTTTCACTGCCCGAGGACATCGATTGGCTCAATGCGAACGCGCTGAACCCGTTCTTGGAAGAAGTTCGTTCAGAGCGAGGTGCCGAAGTGGACCGAATTGGCCGGCACATCGAACTCTCTTTGACGGAACTTATCCAAAAAGCGGATGAAGAAATCGGTAAAGCTGCGGCCGATGTGGAACAGAAATTACAAGGCTCAGAAGGCCGTCTCGCGCAAGCCGAGGCCCGCCACGCGGAGCTGTTAACCCGGCGAGAAAAGCGGAGACAGGAACTGGCCCGTCAACGCGCCCTTTCACTACAGGCGGTCGAACGAATTGCAACCGTGCTCGTCCTTCCGCATCCCGACCGCGATGCTCCCGAGGTTCGACGGCTGCAACCCGATTTTGAAACTGAAGCCACGGCCATGCGGGTGGTCATCGAACACGAGCAATCCCTCGGGCGGCAGGTCAATGATGTTCATGAAAAGAATCTAGGATACGACATTACGAGTTTGGATTTGGGTTCTGGGGAACTGCGGCTCATTGAGATAAAAGGGATCGGCGCGACCACAGGCACCGTGCTCCTGACCCCCAACGAACGGCGCGTGGCTGAAGACCGCCGCGACTGCTTCTGGCTCTATGTAGTCACCCACTGCAATACGAAGCCTCAACTCCAGGAGCCGATTGCCGATCCTGCCCGCTTTAAATGGCACGAAGTGAAGAAGGTCGATCACTATTGGTTGGAGGTTGACGCCATCACCAAGCCAATGAAAATTCGAGACGAATCCCCGCCCTTCGGAGATACGCCGCAATGATGACACTTCGAAAAATGACGCAGGGACTCGATTCAATTCCCGCGGCCACAGCTTGGTACTTGGCTGACCTAGGAGAAGCGCGCGGAAAGCAGGAGTTGTTCATCAAACAGTCCCCACAAAAACTGAAGGTCTTGCGCGAGCATGCTCTCATCGAAAGTGCCATTTCCTCTAATCGCATTGAGGGAGTGGAGGTGGACCAGAAGCGCATCGGCACGATTCTTTTTGGGAAGTCGCACCTGCGAGAC
>JBAVHJ010000066.1:0-20031 GCA_049685715.1 Terriglobia bacterium
CCGTCGTCACTCTTGGCCGCGATCCTGGGTTTGCCCCTGGACTGCGTCTATCAGATTTGCGCGGATGCGCGGTTGGACGAGGACTGTTCCGCGGCAAACATCAATTCCCCTTCACAGATCGTGATCGCCGGCTCAAAAGGCGCCGTGGAGCGGGCGGTTAAACTGGCCACCGAAGCAGGAGCGAAGCGAGCCCTCCTTCTGAAGGTGAGCGCACCCTTTCATTGCCGGCTGATGATGCCTGCGCAGGAGCGGCTGGAGCACGATTTGATGCGGCTGGACTTCGATGATTTGAAGTTTCCGCTGGTGACCAACGTGGACGCGGAATTTATTACGACCGGACTTGCGGCGCGCACGTCCCTGGTGCGCCAGGTGTCCTGCCCTGTGATGTGGGAGGACTCCGTGCGCGCGATGATCGACCGCGGCGTGGACACCTTGGTGGAAGTGGGGCCGGGACGCGTTCTGTCGGGACTGGTCAAACAGATCGACCGGACTCGAAAGATGCTCAATGTCGAGGATGAGAAGACTTTGACGGCTACGCTCGAGGCATTGCATGACGCCGTCCGAACTGGCCAATGACCCCGGGAACGGATTTAGGTCTCTCCTACAGAGAAAAGTGGAAGGTGACGCGGTCTCAGAAAGTCGCATTCCTCTGACGCGGATAACCCGGAACCAGGACCGGATCTTATGAGAAATCTCGGTCAGCGGATCGGCCGTCAATGGACAGCCCGCCGCGGCGGGATCATGACACGAGGTTCAGATTGAAGGTTTTTAGCTTCCTGTATACCCGGCTTCTTTATGAGAGATTTTTTTAGCAAGGTCGGTACCGGGGTTGTTGATCACCTCCCATTCACCGGTTTCCGCCTCCCTGCCTGGAAAGAACATGTTGCTTGATAACAAAGTGGCCGTAGTGACGGGTGCATCGCAGGGGATTGGCCGCGCGATCGCCATGGTGCTGGGGGAATCCGGGGCGACGGTGGTCGCGTTGGCGCGCCAAGTGGAGAAACTAAACACCCTGCGCTCCGAAATTGAAGCCTTGGGACGAAAGGCGGTTGTGATACAATGCGACGTTTCCTCCGCGGAGGAAATCAAGCGAACGTTTGAAGAAATCATTAGACAATTGGGACGGGTGGATGTCCTGGTCAACAACGCCGGTATCACGCGCGACGGCCTGGTCATGCGCATGAAGCGAGAGGATTGGGACGCCGTGATGACGACCAACCTCACCAGTGTTTTTCACACCATCCAAGAAGTGTTAAAGTGCATGGTCCGGCAGCGGTATGGCCGGATCATTAATATTACCTCGGTGGTCGCGCAATCCGGCAACGCCGGGCAGGCCAATTACGTGGCCGCGAAGGCGGGGCTGATCGGCCTGACAAAGTCCATCGCGCTGGAAGTGGCCTCTCGCAGTATTACGGTTAATGCAGTGTCGCCCGGTTTTATCGATACCGCGATGACCGCCGGCCTGTCGGAGGCCCCTCGTCAGAGGCTGCTGGAATTGATTCCGCTCAAACGAATGGGCACGGATCGGGAAGTGGCATACGCCGTGAAGTTTCTCGCCTCGGATGAGGCGGCTTACATCACCGGCCAGGTCTTAAGTGTCAACGGGGGAATGTACATGTGAAGGGAAGCCGGAGGGTCGATTTTGGGTTTCTGCCCGCATTCCGGTTCATCGCCGGGTCGTTCGAAGCTCAAGATGAGTCATTCGGAATAATCTGATTGCACATTAAGGAGGAACGCTGATCATGGCAGCCAATGTTGAGGAAAAAGTGAAGCAGATCATTGTGGAACAGCTCGGCGTGGATGAGGCGGAGGTGACTCCCACTGCGTCCTTTGTCGATGACCTCGGCGCCGATTCGCTGGACACAGTGGAGTTGGTGATGGCCTTCGAAGAAGGATTCAATATTGAGATTCCTGACGAGGATGCGGAGAAGATCGCCACGGTCAAAGATGCCGTCGACTACATTCAGGCCCACGCAAAATAACCGAAAGGGATGGAGTCGTCAGACTACATTTTTTTATGAACGCCATGAACAAAAGGCGGGTGGTCGTCACAGGAGTCGGGCTGGTGTCCCCGGTAGGGATTGGGACCCAGGAGTCCTGGGATGCGCTGCTGGCGGGTAAAAGCGGTGCTCGACGCATCACCCTCTTTGATCCCACACAATTCTCCACACAGTTTGCCTGCGAAGTGAAAGGGTTCGACCCGCTCAATTACATCGAAAAAAAAGAAGTAAAGAAGATGGGGCGATTCATTCATTTTGCCATTGCCGCCTCGGATTTTGCGATGAAACAATCCGGCCTTCAAGTGGACGCGGCGATCGCCGAACGGGTGGGTGTTTACATCGGCTCCGGCATCGGGGGGTTCGATGTGATTGAACGTGAACATACAGAACTGCTTCGTGGGGGACCCCGGAGGATTTCGCCCTTTTTCATTCCTGCCGCCATCGTCAATCTGGCTTCCGGCCAGGTTTCGATTCGCTATCGCGCCAAAGGCCCCAATTCAGCCACGTGCACGGCTTGTTCCTCGAGCGCCCATGCGGTGGGGGACTCCTTTCGTTTGATTCAACGTGGGGAGGCGGATGCCATGATCTGCGGAGGCTCGGAAGCCGCCATCACGCCCATGGGAGTGGGAGGATTCGCCTCGATGCGGGCGCTCTCCATCCGTAACGAAACACCCGAATCCGCCAGTCGGCCTTTCGACAAAGAGCGTGACGGATTTGTCATTGGAGAGGGGTCGGGCCTCCTGATTCTCGAAGAACTGGAGTTCGCCCGACGCCGCGGTGCCAGGATCCTCTCCGAGGTCGTGGGTTACGGAATGTCCGGCGACGCCTTTCACATCACCCAGCCCTCAGAAGACGGCGACGGGGCCGTTCGCGTCATGCAAAATACCCTGAACGATGCGGGGGTCCGACCGGAACAGGTCGACTATATCAACGCCCATGGAACTTCAACGCCCTTCAATGACAAAACGGAAACCCTGGCGATCAAGAAGGTCTTTGCTGAGTCCGCAAGAAAAATAGCGGTGAGTTCTACGAAATCGATGACTGGACACCTCCTCGGTGGAGCCGGAGGTTTGGAAGCGGCTATCATGGCACTCTCTATTCATTGTCAGTGCGTTCCCCCGACGATCAACTACAAGACACCCGATCCGGATTGCGATCTCGATTATGTCCCGCTCCAGTCGAGGAATATGACCATCAACTATGCGCTCTCCAACTCCTTCGGTTTCGGCGGGACCAACGCGGCTTTGTTGATGAAACGGTACTTGGGTGATTAGCCCAACGGCGGATGGCAGGGGACCGCTGAGATCTGTACCCGGGAAGATAAAAGAGAATCACGCCCGGGAGTGGACCTTCCCGTTGGCCGCGCCTCAGGCCGTCCGTGATTCATCCATGGGTCCTTAAGCTCAGGTCCATTTCTCCCCCGAGGTTCTCATCATGAACATCATTGTCTGCATCAAACAGGTTCCCAGCCGCGAAGCCTCCCTCCGCATCAACGCCGAGCAAACATGGATCCGCGAGGAGGACCTTTCATTCGAAACAAACGAGAGCGACATTTATGCACTCGAAGCTGCCCTTCAGCTCAAAGAGAAGATGGGCGGGGAGGTCGTTGTGTGTACCCTCGGACCCGCGACGGCGTCGTCCGTGATCCGGGAGGCACTGGCGAAAGGGGCGGAACGCGCCTTGCACCTGAGCGATCCCGCCTTTGTGGGGCTGGACGCATACGCGACGGCTCGGGTCATGGCGGAGGTGTTCAAGAAGGAAAAATTCGATCTGATCGTGACCGGACTTCAATCGGATGACCACGGATTCGGTCAGACCGGTGTCGTTCTCGCGGAATTCCTCAATCTGCCTCACACCACGCTGGTCATGGGAGTGGAAGTTCTCGAGGGAGGATCAGGCGTCAAGATCAAACGAGAACTGGAAAGTGGATGGTTCCAGTGGCTCGAACTGCCCTTGCCGGCCGTCCTCACTATCCAGTCCGGTATCAATCAACCGCGCTATGCCAGTTTGAAAGGGATCATGGGAGTCAAAAAGAAGGAGATCAGGGTGGTCGACCTGGCAGCGGCGGGACTGACGCAATCAGATCTGACCTCCAAGCAAGCCATTCGAAAAATCTACGTGCCCGAGAAAGCTAAACAAACTCAGTTTCTCGACGGCTCCGCCAAGGAAGTGGCGGCAAAGCTGGTCGATAAGTTAAAGAACGAAGCGCGGGTTATTTAGGTGTCAGGCGTCGGGTTTCAGGTGTCGGGGGAACGAAGCCGGAAGTCAGAGGTCGGAGACCAGAAGCCAGAGGTCGGAAGTCAGAAGTTGAAAATCAGAAGCGGGGAAAAGGGTTTGGATTTCTACCTTTGAACTTTGAACCTTGAACTTTGAACTAATTTCTCGAACACGGTGAATCTTTATGCCAGATGGTATTTTCGTTTTCATCGAACAGCGTGATGGAAAAATGAACCGAAGTTCTTGGGAAGCCCTGGCGGCTGGACAGCACCTGGGCCGGGAACTTGGCCAAAAAGTCTTTGCCGGTGTCTTTGGGAACGGTGTCGCCTCCATCGCCGAAGCAGTCGCTGAAAAGAAGTTGGACGGAGTTTTCACAGTCGAGCATCCCCTGCTGGGCAGCTATACACCTGATGGGTATGCCCATGCCTTCCGGCAAGCGATTCAAAAGGTGGACCCCCGGTTTGTCCTCATGAGTCACACCTATGAAGTACGCGACTTTGCCCCCAAGCTTGCGGCATCCATGAACAGGGCCCTGGTCGGAGACGTCATCGCCTACCACAATGAAGGCGGTCAGCTTATTTTTGTGCGGCAGGTGTTTCAAGGAAAGATGAGCGCCGACGTGAAGATCGAACATGAGGCTCCATACTTTGTGTCATTCCAGGCAGGGGCATTTCGCGCGGACTCGGTGGAAACGGGCACTACCAAGGTTGCGGTAAGTCTGCTCCCCGTCACCCTGGAGGCGGCACAAATCCGGACGAAATCCTTGGAAATCTTTCGCGAGGCAAAGCAGGCTGTCGACCTCAGCCAGGCTGAGAAGATAGTGGCGATAGGCCGCGGCATTAAGAAGGTGGAAAATATAGACATGGCCAGGGCATTGGCCGAGGCGCTGGGCGCCGAGTTGGCGGCGTCACGTCCCATTTGTGATAGCGGATGGTTGCCCATGGACCGGCAGGTGGGAAGCTCCGGTCAGACCGTGTCACCGAAGCTTTACCTGGCCATCGGAATTTCGGGAGCGACTCAGCACCTGGTGGGGATGAAATCGGCGCGGACGATTGTAGCCATAAACAAGGACCGGGACGCTCCCATCTTTGAAGTGGCTGATTTCGGCATTGTGGCGGACCTGTTTGAAATTGTCCCGGCGTTGACGGAGGCGGTCAAAGCGGCCCGCAGTTGAAGAAGGAGCTGGAGGGGGTCGCACCGCCCCTTGAGTTTCCCGGAAAACCTCCGAAAGCAGAACAGCATTGATCCCTCCGAAAATACGAGGGTCAAATGGATTCCAAGTTAAAACTCGCATCCCCAATGAGTACAAGAAGACCCGGCTCTTTGCCGGGAGTAAATAAGGACCCTCTTGAATCGACTGGACCAAGGAGTGACGATCAGGGATCTCCACTCTCGGGAATGGCTCCATCCTTGTGTGACATTTGTGGCCATCCACTCGTTCAACGCAACTGCAAGCTGATATGCACCAACTGCGGCTTCCGTCGCGACTGCTCTGATCCGTAACTCCGTCTGAGGATGTGCTCCCGATTCTCTCGACCAACTCCCCCCGATCACTCGTCCTGCTTCTCTCTCCCACTCGAATGCCATCAAGAAACCACGCCTGAAAGGGTCCATTTGAAGAGGGGAGTGGGTTAGGAGCGTATGGCGACATTCAGCCTCCTGGATCGGATCGAGAGGATGGAGAATCGATGGGGCTGACAAATGCGTTCCAAGACAGTATATTGATGGCTGGCGCGACCCGCGTTTGAGCCTGTTTACTGGAAGCGCGTTGGAGAAATGATTGTTGATGGCGGGTTAAATAAGCAGGCCAACCAGGTGGACCAAAAACGATGTCCGGACCGGTCACAGAGACAGAAAAAACGCAGCGTGCGGGAAGGGCAGGGGGAGTGGCGAAGCGGGATCTTCCATTGCACAAATCCCCAAGGGAGTGGAGCGGGTGGCAAAAGTTCCAGATCTCGGTTGCCTCGTATGCAGGCTATGGATTGATTCGACTCATCGGGCGAACCCTGAAATTTGAGTCTCGCGGTGATGAGAATCTTGAGGCCATTTATAAGGCGGGGCATCGAGCCATTTTCACCTTCTGGCACAATCGTATCTTTGGAGCGACGTGGTACTTTCGCAAGCGCGGTATCGTCGTGATGACCTCACAGAATTTCGATGGGGAATACATCGCTCGCTTCATCCAGATGTTGGGATACGAAGCCGCGCGCGGGTCCAGTTCGCGGGGAGGGATGAGAGCACTCGTCGAAATGGCAAAATGCTTGAGAGAAGGATCTGATGTCGGATTCACCATTGATGGCCCCCGGGGGCCCCGGTACCAGGCAAAAATGGGTCCCGTGATGCTCGCCCGCAAGACGGGTGATGGCATTTTTTGTTTTCATGTGTCGTATGAGAAGAAGTGGGTTCTGAAAGGTAGCTGGGATCATTTTCAAATTCCCAAACCCTTCAGCCGTGTCTTGCTGATCCAAGCTCCCCCCCTTTACATCGACGCCACCGCCGACGAATCCACTATGCGGAAGAAACACCAGGAAATGCAGCAACTCCTGGATAAAATCCGTGACGAGGGGGACGCGTACTGGGAGGGCGATCGCTTCTAGAAACCCAGTTCAAAGTTCAAAGTCCAAGGTCCAAAGTCTGAAAACCCAGTTCAAAGGTTAGGGTTCAACGTTCAAGGTTCCAAGTCAGAAATCCAAACCCTCTTCCCCGCTTCTGACTTCCAACTTCTGACTTCCGACCTCTGGCTTCTGGTCTCCGGCTCCTGGCTTCCTCGCTTTGATTTCTGACTTCTGACCTCTGACTTCCGGCTTCGTTTCTCTGGCCCCCGTCACCTGGCCCCTACTCCAGTCGTGTCAATCGAACACTCACCCAGGTATGAAAGGTCTTATCTCTTGAAGGTTCGACTTTCCAGTGAGGCAAGATCGCCGATCCCTCATAGATCAGTTCGAAGCCATCTTCCGACTGAGCTACGGCATTTAAGGGGACGATCCACCACGTGGTGGGCTCGGGCACTTTGATTTCAATCTTGATTTTTTGATACTCGTCGATCAATGATACTTCCTCGAGATTCTCGCAGATCCCTTGCCATTTCAGAGGCTCCTTTCGATCTCCCATCTGAAAGTAGCGGTCGGGCTCGTCGGGGGCCAACAGATTAAAAGCCAGTTCGAGCCCAAGGATCTGCTCGCCGACTTCAGTGCTTCCCCAGTCTACGTCGATTCTGCAGGCGATTTCCAACTCGTCATTCTCAGAACTCGAAAACTTGAATCGTTTTCTCACCCTGGGGGAAGCCTTTTCGCCAACGCTTCCAAAAATAAGGTCGTCGACCGAGAGTTGTCGGGGGAGGAAAGACCGGTCGATCCGGTTGGGGAGGGAGGACGCGAGCGTCAGTGCGTATTTGCCCACAGCCATGGGGGTATCGACCTCTAATTCTGCCGCCGCGAACTGGTCAAACCCTCCCGGGGAAGGGAAACACACCAGGCGGAAGCAATTTCTTGAGTAGGGATCATAAATCAGCCGCCGGTGTAGGTTCGCCTCCTTGGCGAACGTCCCCTCATGAATAGTTTTCACACCGTCCCTGATCAGAATGTTCTCCATCGCATCCGCCACCTTGTGGTGATAGGCTTCTTTTCGGCGCCTCAACGTGTTGATGACATCGATGGAGGCAGGCTTGAAATCCAGAAACTGCAGAGTGGCTCCATCACTGGGTGCAAAGAGGGCCGAAAAACCAGGAGCGGAGATATAAATCTCGTCTTCCTGGTCGCAATCAAAATCAACCACTTCCACGATCGTTTTGGTCTGACCCGTCAAGCTGAGCTCTACCTCATCGGCACAAGACTCCCCCATACTTAAGTTGCGTTGTGCGGAAAGCCGGAGATGAGGTGCATACAGGCCTCCGAAGACTCCATGCCAGTAAGGATCGTTGCTCTGGGCGCGAAGCAGATGGTCATACGCCCGGTTCCATAGGGTCTGCGCTTCATCGCTGGCATAGAGCCCGCGGTTTCGCAACTCCTCGAGGCGATGACTACAGCGAATCATTCTCTTGTGGAGAAGGTTGGCTTCCGGGTAGCGCGCGAGAAAGTTCCTGAAAAACCCCCCATGAATAAAAGGCTCTACAATCTTCGTGGGGTCGGAGTTTTTCAGAAAACTCTCCGCCTCTTCAAGTTGAAGCTGTTTCTCAGGGGGGAGGGCCCACGTCATCATTTCCGAATACGCCGCCGTGGGCAGATAGACCCGGCCCAGGGGCGGGAAGGCTTCCAGATACTCGCCGGCCGGAATCATCTCGATCCAATCCAGATTCTCCTCCAATGTCTGGAAGAATCGTTCCAGCCAGCCGTTCAGATAAACGTGTTCATAGGTATGTGGCCAGGAGCCGAATTTTTCAAGATCATCCGCCATCGTGACCAGCCCGCGCGCATGTTTTTCAGAGACTGAGCGGAGGTAGTCGATGGTCTCGGAGGGCTCGCGGAATGGAATGAAATATCTGAGGCGCTTGATCCCCGCAACGATTCGAACCTTATTACCGAGATCTTCTGTGAGATAGTATCCGAATAAATCTTCGGGCGATAATCCCGCGGCGAGGAAATGGGTATCATCGAGGCAGAGGTAGTCGACGTGGGCGCGGGCAAGGATCGAAGGAAGCTGGGGCTCCCACAACCGTTCCGGCAGCCATAGGCCGCGGGGTCGAAGGCCAAATTTGGCCTTGAGAAAGTCCGACAGGCGTTCAATTTGCGCCAGCCCATCCCGCTCAGGGATTAACGTGAGAATGGGTTCGTAAAATCCCCCTCCCATCAATTCGATCTGGCGCCGCTCAAGCAACGCACGGAGCAGGTCGAAGTATTCCGCATGATGCCGTTCGATCCATTCCAGTAATGCTCCGGAAAAATGGAGGGAGAGGCGGATGTGGGGGTGCCTCTCAAGCAATTGCAGAAACGGGAGGTATGAATGCTGATAGGCTTCCTCGATCACCTCGTGAAAGTTGCCCACCGGCTGATGGGCATGAATCATCAGTGTAAAATAAATCTTGTTCATGAAGTTTCACGGGAGTGGATATTGCATAAACACGGGGGTGGACATCAAACCCGAATCAATGGATGAATAACTGCACGAACGGCCCTCAAGGTGACTGATCCAACGAACTCTTCACAAGAGAGATTGGATCCTGACCAAAGCCCATGAAATTATCACTGGAAGAGGGAAAATACCACCCGTATTTCAAGGGGCACAGGGGGCCTAGGATTCTTCCCATATCTCGAAAAGAGGTTTACCGCAAAGGACGCCCAGCAGGCGCGAAGACCGCAAGAACTTCTCTTTAATCGCATGCGCATTTTTCATTTTGTGCTCTCGGCGCCCGCTCAGCGTTCTCTGCGGTTTGCTTTTTCGCAGTTTAAAAAGTGTTCATTTGGGGCCCTTCGTCTCTCGAGCCACGGGAATGAACAGGAGATCCTGAAAATCAAAACTGAAGTCGGTGAGCGGAGATACGGGAGCCATTTTCATCTGGTCAATCGTCCCATCGGGTTTAAGAGAGAAGGTGACGAAAGCGTCGGCGGCCAGCGAGCGGTCGCGCCAGCGTGCGATGAAAGTATCGTATTGCCAGGGTTCCAGATCTCCCACGAGGGCCGGCGTATGATCGAAACTCATCACGAGCCTTCCATTCTGAGTGCTTAGGGTTATCGTTCCATACCAGGCGTCGACGTACTGGCCCGCATATTGTTCGAGCGGGAGCGACGGTTTTGAGTCGACCTTTCGGGCCGTTCTTTGCTTGTCTTCCGTCTCCTTCGCCTTCGTTTCACCCAACTGCAATACGGTGTGATAGGCGCTCACCCAGTCTGTGGGCGGTGCGCCCATGAACTCATCCAGGATGTGGTAGGTTATGGCCTGAAATACGCCACCCGCTTCCTGGTTCGTCAACACGACAATCCCAAGTTTCAGATCCGGCACCATCGTGACTCTTGAGACCAGGCCCGCCAAGCCCCCGGTATGCGAGACGATTTTCCTTCCGCGGTAGTCGGCCAGCCCCCAGCCGAGACCATAGGCAGAAAAATTCGGGCGCAGCGCCGCCAACGGCGGGGGAGGATCGCTGATCGTAATGATGGTTTGAGGAGACCACATTTCCCGGCTCTGGCGTTCACTAAACAGTCGCTGGTCCCCGCTGGAGGAGTGACTGATCAGTCCGGAGTTGAGTTGAACAATGATCCACTTGGCCATGTCCGCCACACAGGAATTCAGGGCGGCGGCGGGGGCATTGTTGTCAAAGTTGTTGTATTCGATCGGCTGCATTTTTCCATTGACCCGCGAATGCGGCGTGGCGACATCGTCTCCCGGCCGGAATGCAGAGACGCTCGTATGGGTGGAAGTCATGCCGAGTGGAATCAAAATGCGCTGTTTGACGAAGTCGTCCCAACTCCTGCCGGTGACGGCTTCGATGACCTGACCTGCGACCAGATAGAGAATATTGTCATAGGCATACCGGCTTCGGAAGCTTGAAGCCGGTTTGATGAACCGCAGGCGACGTACAATTTCCTCGCGGGTGTAGGTCGAGTGCGGCCAATAGAGCAAGTCACCGGCGCCCAGCCCCAGTCCGCTTCGATGGACCAACAGGTCCCGCACGGTCATTTCGCGCGTCACGTATGGGTCGTGCATCTGAAAGCCGGGGAGATGTTTGGTGACCGGATCATCCCAGCTGATTTTTCCCTCGTCCACAAGGATGGCTAAAGCGGCGGCTGTGAAAGCCTTGGTATTGGAGGCGATTCCAAAAAGTGTCTGAGCGTCCACTGGCGTGGGATCTCCCAGTCGCCTGACACCATACCCCCTGGCCAGTAAGACTTGTCCATCCTTAATCACAGCAACAGCGAGGCCGGGAGCCTCAAATTCCTTGCGCGTTCTTTCCACGAAGGAATCCAGGTCCTGGAGAGTGGCAGTCTGGGATAAAATGGAAACAGGGGTAACGAGAAGCAACACCAGAAATACTCTGAATAACCGAAGAATCGACATCTGTTTCATAGGTTTGCTCCTGGTGATTATTTCAGTCCTCTATGGGCACGCGATCCGCGGGAATCGGTTCCAGGGAATCTCATGTTGATTTGAAGGACGGAGTATCTCAAAGACTGCCCGCTCGTCCGAGAGGATTGAGATCGGGGATTGTGACTGGAATGCTGGCAAAAGGACAGCCTGCATCGATGGAACCTTCAGCCTTGGGCTGGAAGTCCTCCGCTTTTGCAGATCACTTGCGCCCCCGCGGTGAAGTGGAGCGGAGGCTGAATCGACGATCCAACGATCAAACTCATTGACTTCTCTATCTAGCTTCAATACGATTTCTCTGGTATTCCAGCCTGGCCTTCATGAGACTCACATCAGGTACGCGTCTTGGTTCTTACGAAATCATTTCTGTCCTGGGTGCTGGCGGGATGGGTGAGGTTTATCTCGCCCAGGACACCAAGATGGGGCGAACGGTCGCTCTGAAAATTCTGCCGGCAACCTTTGCTTCCGATCCCCACCGCCTGCAGCGCTTTCTGCGGGAAGCCAAAGCAGCATCCTCCCTGAACCATCCCAATATCCTGACCATTTACGAGGTTGCAGAAACGGAGCCCTATCCCTTGATTGCGGCCGAGTATATTGAGGGAGAGACGTTGCGCCGGCACTTGGCACGAACCCGGATGTCAATCCAGGATTCATTGGATGTGGCGATCCAGGCGGCGAGCGCGCTTTCTGCCGCGCATGCGGTAGGCATCATTCACCGCGACATCAAGCCGGAAAACATCATGCTGCGTCCGGATGGATACGTCAAGGTTCTCGACTTCGGACTTGCCAAGGTCCTGGAACCTGAAGACAAAGTGGACCCGGCGGCGCTCGGTACCATAACACAATTTAGTTCCGAGCCGGGCCTGATATTGGGGACCGCGCGGTACATGTCGCCTGAGCAGGCACGAGGATTGGACACGGATGGGAGAACGGATATCTGGAGCCTGGGCGTGGTGCTCTACGAAATGGTCGCCGGGACTGCACCCTTTGAAGGCACCGTTTCGACCGAGATCATCGCCTCAGTCCTGGTAAAGGAACCCCCGCCCCTGGCACGATTTTCCAGAGAGGTTCCCGAGGAACTGGAACGAATCGTCACCAAGGCTCTGACGAAGAACAGGGAAGAGCGATTTCAGACGGCTCGAGACTTCCTTCTGGATTTGAAAGGATTAAAGAAACGGCTGGAGACTGACACCGAGCGTATGCGCCGGACGCAGTCCGGTTGGGAGAACGGATCCGGGATGGCAGGAACTGAAGATCCGGTGACGTACAGCTCGGGGGACCGCGTGACCCCATTGTCGCGCGACTCCGGCGTACGAGTTGCCCCCGCCCCTCCGGGCCTGGCAGGAAGAATCAAGAAGCACAAGGCGGTTGTGCTCATCGCGTTGGCTGCGGTGGCTGTTGCCGTATTCGCCTCCTATACTTACTTTGTCCGTAATGCTTTGAATTCGATCGATTCCATCGCAGTCCTACCTTTCTACAATTCCGATCCCGATCCTGAAACGGAGTATTTTTCAGACGGAATTACCGAGAGCACGATCAACAGTCTTTCTCAACTGCCCCACCTCGCCGTGATTGCCGGAAGTTCAGTGTTTCGCTACAAGGGACAGGAAGTCGACCCCCAAACCGTCGGGAGGAGACTTTCGGTTCAAGCGGTGCTGACCGGAAGGGTGATCCGGCGGGAGGATGCTCTAACGGTCAGTGTCGAGCTGGTTGACGTCCGCAATAATCATCACCTGTGGGGAGAACAGTACAACCGCAAGCTTTCAGGCATCCTCGCCTTTCAATCGGAGATTGCGGGAGATATCTGCGAGAAACTTCGTTCTACGTTGACCCGGGAAGAACATGACCGGGTGACCCGCCGTTACACAGAAAACACCGAGGCCTATCATCTCTATATTAAGGGTCGCTATTACTGGAATAAGAGGACCGGAGAGGATGTCAAAAAGAGTATTGAATACTTCGAACAGGCGATCGCCCATGACCCGGGTTATGCGCAGGCCTATGCCGGGCTGGCGGACGCTTACATCGCCCTCCCCGTCTACAGCGATTTTCAGCTCAATGAGGCCCTCTCGAAGGCCAAGAAAGCAGCGTTGAAGGCCCTCGCGATCGATGAATCCTTGGCCGAAGCCCATACCTCGCTGGCGGGATCCATCGGACAGGAGGACTGGTATTTTAAGGGGGCCGAAAAAGAATTCAGGCGGGCCATCGCTCTGAATCCGAACTATGCCACCGCCCATCAGTGGTATGCCCAATTCCTGTCCACCATGGGTCGCCATGCCGAAGCGTTCGATCAGATCAAACAGGCCCGGGAACTGGATCCCCTCTCCCTCATTATCCAGACCAGCGTGGGCAATACACTTCTCAAGACCCGTCTTTACGACCAGGGGATCGAACAGCTCGAAAAGGCAACTGAGATGGATAAGAACTTCTACCGGGCCCATCTCTACCTGGGAAACGCTTTTATCGAAAAGGGGATGTACGAACGCGCCATCGGGGAGTTCAAACTTGCCTCCGTCCTTTCAGGACAAGAGAGCTCGGAGGAGGCCTCGAGGCGAGCATCAATCCTCAAGAGCGCTTATGAAAGATCAGGGGCGAAGGGGTATTGGTCCCAGCAACTCAGCTTCCTGAAAGAAGAGATGAAAACCCGACATGTCTCACCTTATAAGATTGCCAGCGCATATGCGTGGCTTGGTGAACCCGACCAAGCCATCGAATGGCTGCAAACGGCCTTCCAGGAGCGGGATATTAATTTCTTGAACCTCAAGATCGATCCGGAATTTGACCACCTCCGCATCGACCAGCGCGTGGTCCAACTCATGCACAATGTTGATCTGCCGGAATGGGCTGGAGCCGACACCAAGACCGACGCTGAAAAGCGCAGTCTTGCAGAGCGGACCCTGCCCCCAGTTCAGTAAACTTGAAGATGTCTCGTGTCCCGCAATCCCCGGTGCTCAAAAGAAAGTCCGCTGCTCCTCTCAAATCACCAAAATGGCGATGCGCTGGAGGATTTGGAGTGTTGGCCCGGAGATTGTATTACTGGGAGAAGAGAAAGGAGATTTTGTCGTCTTGCCCCGAGCGGACCCGTCCCACCAAGGAAGTGTTTAAGACACATGTTGAGTGTGGCTGCGTTCTACGAGGCTTCAACATTAAGGTTCGCGTCAAATGGTCTTCCAGACTTGCTTCTGTACGAAATCAGCCAGGTCGAGGGATTTGACACGGAAGCGGTCGAACTGAGCCAACATCGCATCGACCCGATCCACGTGTTCGGGAACCAGATCCAAAATCATCCCACGGACCCGCAGGAGCGTGCGATCCCCATACCACATGGACTTCAATGACTCAACGATTCGATCGTGCTGGAGCGGACTGAGAAGTCGGGTCTTCACCATTTCATGGAGCCAGGAACGGATGTGAACCAGGGGTTCGGAGAAAGAGCGAAAAGGAGGCTTCGGCTCATGCAACTGAGCCACTTCATCATCCCGAAAATCCTCGTATTGGAAAAAACATTTATAGACCCGCCCGTAACCGCGAACACCCACATCCCTCATCTCATAGGCGCGAATCGCTCCCATGGAAGAGAGGCCCCATACCCGCCATCCCTGTGCGACAGCCTCCCGAATCTCCGCATGGCCAACCGCCAGACACTGATGGAAAACTCCATCGACCAGGATGATGACCCCCGGCCGAAAGCATGAGATAAGTTTCTCGACGTCCCCTCGCTGTACGGGGGGCAGCACACAAATTCCATCCGGGGACACCATTCCGCTGGTTTGCGCTCCCTGAAGGGTTGGCCCCGCATACAAGAAACAGTTAGAGTCTGTCCCTGACATAATCTCGAAGACGTGGGCCGATACGAGTTGTGGTTTCTTTGAAACTTTCAAGACCCGGCACCAGGATACGGACCACCTGAAGCGGAAGTGAGGAGGGTGTGTAAACCACCCGGAGGACATGGCGAAACCCGTTCCTTCGAAGAGAGAACATCAACACGTCCAGCGACGATTCAAGATCCGTAATAGAAGCGGAGCAGTCTGCCGTCTCTTCAAAATGAACTTTGGGCTTCTGCCGAGCGACCTTGCGGGTGAGCCGGCGCGCATACTCCGCTTGTGACTCCCTTGACCCCTCCTCCAGGCGTTGATATCGCTCCTGCAAATCATCCCGCCCCCCATGAATAAAGGCCAGGCGACTTTGCAGGGCCTCACACACCGCCCGTGTCAAGGCGACTTCGCGGGAGGGGTTGCAGCCAAAGCCGCCATTGATGAACAGAGGTGTGGAACTTTTCGGTTCGGCGACGAAAGCCATGAAGAAGGGGAGCCCAAAACAGTTCTTCACGTACCGCACATAAAGATTTAGCCCCACGGAGGCGAGTTTGGTTTCAATGCAGCGTATTGGGGACGGCAAGCTGTTGTTTTGAACCAGGCACGACTGGTCGTCGACCGAGTAAAAGGAAAGGACGTCGCGCTCAATTACTTCTGCCAACCCGTGGACAGTCGCTTCCAGGATTGAATTCCCGGAGCACAGGCCATTAGTGTTCGATCCGAAGTATTCCTCCTTTCCCGCATCATCGGGGAAAGGGAAAAAGACAAGCTCCGCAGGGACCAGGCACAAATCCCCCGTGGCGACCTCATGAGCCTCGACACAGGTGAGGGGGGCATCGAGGTCAATGGTCCTATTCATCATGGGGCAGAAATCGAGGATCGCTTCCGGCCGGGTGGGGCCGTCATACAGGTCCCTCGCGGGCCTTCGCAGAACCCTTAGCGATGACCGGTTATACTCTGCAAAGGCATACTCGATGGACTCCATGTAGGCTCCCACCTGGGCCTCGCCGGTGGAAAGGCCTTTGCCCGCATTGACACACAAAGATCCCCTCTGAGCCGTCGGACGAATGCTCGCGAAGACCGGCACCCCCACGACATCCAGACGCGTGATGTCGGTCACTCGCGAAATCCCCAGGCGTCGGGAAAGAGCCCGAGCCCGGGATAGCGTAACATCCAGCGGTTCAGCCCGAAGACTTGAACTGTACCGAAAAAGCTGCGACAAGCTCGCGAACACCTCACTTGGATCGGGTCTTCTTGACCTTCTTCGTCATTAAGTTGAGTCTCACATTTTCGTGATCATAAATCGCGCCGGATTGAACAAGGCCCTGCCGCAAATGCTCCGTGAAGCGGGCGACCGTGGCCGGATCAAGATGAACTGTCGCACTGGTCTTCATCTTCATCTTCTTGGCGTCCATATCATAGGCCGCACCGACTCCGGCGAATGCTTTTCGCAAACTGGATTCGATATGGAGAACAGTCTTTGCATCAAGAGTGACTTTTGCTTTACGTCCAGGTTTCTTATTGGACATGGGGGTGGTCTCCTTGTTATTGAGGCGAGTCGGTCGATTATACATGCTTGATCTCTGAGGTTATACAAAAAAAGAGGAACCCCTCTGCCCCTCTCGGTGCATCGACGCCGCCGTTCTTGGGTTGCGGGAGCAGGTTGGAGGAGAGGCATCCTCCATGAATAAGGACCACGTGGAGAGGACAAAGATTCTATGAAGCGATATCGGGGATCCTCTCCTCTTGACAGAAATCAGGTTGATATCTGAGGTTTGTGATGAAGCTCAAATCGGGAATGGACTCGTGGGTGAGTGGCGTTACTTCTTCTTCAAGCGTTCGACTATTTCCAGATAGGAAGGATCTTTTCGGAGTGGCTCAAGATCGGAGTCACTCTCCAGGGCCATCACATCTGCAAAACCCTTTTCAACGGCGTTCTTCAAGGCGCCAATGGCCTCCTTCTTCTTCCCGTCCTGCGAAAAGGCGCAGGCAAGATGGTAGAACAGTCTTGGGTCCTCCGGTTTGATTTGAGCTGCGAGCAAGAGATTGAAGGCGGCCTGACCGTAGTTGCGGGCGTGGAAAAATTGGGTCGCATCCTGGCTGAGCTCGAGGAGGAAGAGGCTCAGGACCCGCCGGGCGACCAGGCGGTCGGCCATCCTCTCCTTATTTCCAGCCGTCCGCTTCAAACCGGCAATTTCATTACTTAACTCTTCGAGCACCGCTGAGCGGTTCTCAGCTTTTCCATAACCCTCCTTCAAATCGTAGAGCTTTCCGTTCAATCGATTCTGGCTCTCCTCCTGTTTTTTTTCCTTCTTGAGGGCCTGTTTGATCTCTCTTGAGTTTCTAAGCCGGGCTTCCTTGCGCTCAAATGGGGTGACATCTCGAAGGCCCTTAAAATCCTCCGCGATCGCCCGGTAATCGAGAAATGCTTCGTAAGCCTTGTTGGACGATTCCTCGGTCCGGGCTCTTAGGACTTCTCTATTGAACATTTCTTCGATGAGGGCTTCATCCATCTTCCGCTTGCCTGATTTCATGGCCTGCAGTTCCATCCATTCAATTGCCTCCAGGCAGAGAGCTGGAGGCGGCCAATCGTGGCCGCCCTCAAAGGTTGCCATTCGATGAGGAAGGGTCAAACGGTCCAAGACCTGGTTCAACCGGCTCATTTCGGGATAATTAAAATCTTCGAGCCCGACGGTGCCAAAGTATACAAACGGGATCGAAGGGGAAGGAGTTATTTCAGACGGAAAACCAGCCCCACATCCAATCACTCCCGCTACCGATCCCTTCAGTGGATGGGCGACAGAAACGGCGACCCGGGCACCGCCCGAAAAGCCGGTAAGATAGACGCGGCGTTCATCGATCGGGAACCTCGCCTGGGTATCATCAATTAAAGCCCGGACAGCTTCCGCAATCGGCTCGAGCGGGCCATTGCGGGAATTGTTCGACCCGGCCACGATGTACCCATATTTCTCTGCTGCCTCCTTGAAGCGCTCCAGGGGCAAGCGCCCCCGGGCTCCCGCATCAAATGCATAAAGAATCGGCCATTTTTTCTGCGGGGTGTAGTGGGACGGGAGAAAGAGCGCATAAGACTGCTGGGAATTCGCCCGACACGTGACCTTGTCGATGATCTGTCCGCGGGGAAAATCCTCCGGCTGTAGGGAGGACATGGGAAGGGGTGAGCATAGCAGACACAACCAGAAGGAAACCTTCACCAAGGTTAGGGCTGGGCTTCTCATAAGCTTTTGACGGAGGAAGGGGAGACGCGGTTCCTGCCGCCTTCTTTCGCTTGGTACAGGCGCTCGTCCGCCAGACGGATAAGGTCAACGGGGGTGCGGGCATCCTCGGGAAAGGTGGCCACCCCGAAACTGGCGGTTGCATGATGGGACCCTTGATGGTTCAGGTCCAGGAAAGCGGTTTCCTCGGTCCTACGGCGAAGCTTTTCTGCGACGAGCAAGGCATCCGACCGGTTCGTATTCGGAAGGATGATGCTGAACTCTTCCCCTCCATAGCGGGCCACGATATCGCTGTCGCGCAAGGAGCTTATCAGGAGCGTCGACACCTGTTGGAGAATGGCATCGCCCGTCTGGTGCCCATGAAGGTCATTAATGGATTTGAAATGATCAATGTCGCACATGACAAAGGAACACGGTTTGTCCAATCGATTCATGCGGTGGAGTTCCAGCTCCAACTGTTCCATCAAGAAGCGATGATTATAGAGACCGGTCAGCCCATCGCGATTCGCACGGACATCGACCCACCGGGCATTCGCGAGGGCGATGGAGGCATAGTCCGCCACCGCTGACAGGACCCGGACATCGTTCCGGCTAAATCCATTCAAGCGTCCACTCTGGACGTCCAAAACGGCAAAGACCTCTCCCTGCCGTTTCAGAGGCAACGCGAACTCCGAAACAGTCGGGCAGTCCGAAGTGAGATTTGCGGTCGTGTAGCGACTGTCCTGTCGCACATCACCCACATTCGCCATCTCCCCATGAGAAGCCACCCAGACCGTAATCCCGGATCCCGAAAGCGGCAAGCGAATGTCTTCTGAGCCGCCCCTTGCAACAAATCCCTTCTGCGCCCGGAGAGCCAGTTCCCCAGCCTCCTTTTCAACGGTCCACAACGAACAGTTCACAAAACCGAATTTTTCTTTGATGATGGCCATAATCTGTTCTACAAGTTGATCAACCACGAGGGTGGAGACGAGGGTTTTTCCCATTTCCTGGAGCGCTGCAACCTCCTTCATCGTGGCTATGTACTTCTCCCGCTGCCGCTTGGTTCGTTCCATGACAAAACAACTGAAGACCATGACGAGGTAGAACACGGTTACGCGGACGCCTTCGGCCTGCGTGTCCAAAGTCTCGTACTGGGAAAGATGCAACAACAGGGTGAGGTAGGCGATGACGAAAAGGGAGCTGATAACCAAGCCATCCCTCAGGCCCACGAGGCTGACCATGAACACAAAGGGCAGAAAAATAACCGAGAAGAGAAGGCCGCGAGCCTCATGAGCGATATAGAGATAATACGTGAGCCACAGAATCGAGGTGACGACCGGAATGTAGATGAAATGGGGGTCGAAGGAAAGTTTCTCGTCGAGCCGGCTCTGAAGAATGAGGAGCAACAAAAGGGTGTTGACCAGGAAAAAGACAGCACACCAGATCACTTCCCGAGGGCTGGTGCTGCTAAGTCCGAGGATCCGGCACAGCCACAAAACCGCGAGACCCAGCACATAGCCTACCGCACCTAGCATGACTCCTCGGCGTTTAGTGCGCCGAGCACCCCCCTGGGTCGATACACTGTCGAAGGCCTGGATGGTCATCGCTGTCAAATGCTTGTGAAGATATCGCGGAGAACTCCGACCACGGACATCGGGCAGATGATGAAATAAACGGGCTCAGTTTAGCATGACTGCCTGCCCCTCGCGCGCCCATTGAGGTTCAAAGTCTAAAAACCCAGTTCAAAGTTCAAGGTTCAAAGTTCAAAGTCAG